>CAJJDF010000013.1 GCA_905182785.1 uncultured Flavobacteriales bacterium | reverse complement strand
ACCAAAACAGAAGGGGGACAACTGTGTTTGATGTAAGGCTTTCGTATCAAGTAAATAACTTGATAAAAATAAATGGAGTGGTGAATAACCTTATGAATATTGAATACCAAACAAGACCAGGATGGGTGATGCCTCCAAGAAATTATGTAGTTCAGGTTAATTTTTCTTTTTAAAAACCTACATTAGGCTTGTGAAAAATTATTTTAACATACTATTTGTAATTATACCCTTGGTATTACTGGGCGGAAAAAACTTTGCGCAAGAATATAATTTCACTAATTATACTACCTCAAATGGATTAACATCTAACACTACCACTTCTCTTGTGCAAGATGCAAGAGGATATTTGTGGATTGGAACAACTGCAGGATTATCAAGATTTGATGGGAATAGTTTTGTCAATTATGACCAATTCCAGGGATTAAGTGAAAATGCGGTTTCTGATTTGAAAATAGACAAAGAAGGAAATCTGTTCATTTTTCATCCCAACAATCGAGTTACGAAACTATCTATAGATTATTCTTTTGAAATTCAAGATAGTATAAATACGGATTTTAATTTAAATAATAATGTCCCTTTTGAGTGTGAAATTAGTGAGAAAGAATCGATTCAAATTTTAAACCAAAAAAAACAAATCATTTATTCAATTTCATCTAAAAATGGATTGGTAAATGACCAAATAAATGCTGCCCTTGTAGACCGTGAAAACACAGTATGGATTGCCACCCAAAACAATGGAATTATAAGCTTGCCCTTACAAAATTTCCCTGTTTACAAATGGCAATATGGGCCACTTATGAATATTTGCAAACTAAATGACAGGTCTCACTTACTTACTTTCAAGAATAATATTGTAAGGTTAAGTTTTGATGAAGAAAAACCTGTTTATTTAGAACTATTTTCTTCTGAAGAGCGTGAATTAAATTGTGCTGTAATTCAATTTGGAAATGAGTTTTATTATGGGACTAAAAATGGGATGTTTCTTTTTATTGAAGAAACAAAAAGTGAATTTTCTTTTAAGGAATTGGCCAACAAAAATGTAACCTACATTGAAAAAGCCGGAAATGGAGATTTAATTATCATTGCCGACAACAGAGTTTTCAAGTATGTTGTTTACTCCAATGAAATAAAAATCTTCAGTGGGTTAGAGAATTTCAAAGCCAATACTATTCAGAAAGTAAACAATGAAATATTCTTGATGGGTGAGGGTAATATATATAAATTAAAAAATAAAAAGTTTTTACCCTTACTTAACAAACATGAAATAGCAAAATCACAAAACTTTGTTCATATTTCTAAAGCTAACAAAAACAACCTTTGGTTATCTTCTTATAACGGAGGTGTTTTTCTTTTCCATCCGCAAGACGATAAGCTAGAAAACTTTAACCAAGACAAAAACATAATCCTTACAGCAACTTATAGTACCATTCAAGACGACAACAATTTATGGATATCTACCAAAGAAGAAATAGTTTTGTATAACATTGAAAAAAACACTTACAATCGTTTTGGAGACAAATACCTAAACAAGACAAAATTTTTACCATTTACTGTTATAGAAAAAGGAAATCTATATTTTGTCACTAAAGAAGGTTTAATGCAAAGTTTTGATTCAGAAATTTTTGTAAGCACCAATATGTTAAATATAACTAGCTTTCTTATTCAAGGTAAATCTAGTCTTTCCAGTAAATTGACAAAAGTTAGTTATAATAGTTTTCCTATTGAGTTCAACTACCAATCTATCAGTCTTAACGGAAATACTTATTACCAAACAAAATTAGATGGACGTGATCAAGAATGGTCTAATTCTAACCTAAAAACATCTCGTTCTTATACCTATCTAGATCCAGGTAACTATACATTTAAAGTAAGAACAATAGACCCAATAAATGAAGTGGTTCTGCATACAGACAAAACAGAGTTTACCGTTCTACTTCCCTATTGGAAAACCCCTTATTTCATCTATGTCTCTTTAGGAATTACAGCTTTATCTATATTTCTTTTTTATCTGTTTAGGGTACTTACACTTAAAAAAAGAGCTAAGAAACTAGAAGAATTAGTAGATGAAAAAACCTATGTGCTTTCTGCCCAAAATCAGAATATTGAACAATTTTCTTACTCCCTTTCTCACGATCTTAAAAACCCAATAAACAATATCAAGGGGTTGGTAGAAATAATGGAAGACTCTGAAGATGAAAGCCAAAATGAGATAAAAAACTTATTAATGAGCTCAGCACAATTGCTGGAGGATAAGATAAAGGCTACGCTAAAAACCATACAGCAAATGCAAGCGAATAAAAAAAGTGTGGAACTGCTGCATTTTAATAATTTAGTGACCGAAACTAAAAGATCGCTCCTTATTCTTATCAAGAATAATAATGTGAAATTCAATACCAATTTTAAGGTAACATCTATGCGATATAGCCCCTCTATTCTTGAGAGTATATTTTATAACTTGATGAGTAACTCCATAAAATACGGGTCAAAAAAGAGAAAGACTATTGTAACTATTTCTTCTCACAAAGAAGGAGATGTTACCGTATTGGAATTTAAAGATAACGGAATAGGGATTGATTTGGAAAAAGATTTAGAAAAAGTATTTTCTATTTTTGAACGAGTAGATGATGCGCAAGAAACTGGAACAGGACTAGGATTATACATGGTAAAGCAAATGATAGAGCTTAATGGAGGAAGTATTTCTATACTGAGCAAAGTGGATAAAGGAACTACTTTTACCATCAAACTAACTAGCATGGAATAATTATTTTTGATTCTTGTTGTAAATAACCCTAGATAAATTTGGAAAAGGAGTGAATACCTTCTAAATTCGCGAACTTCTTTTGCAAAAAAGAGCAATTATAATTCTTTTGACTTGTCATTATTTTTATAATTGGGCCTATAACTCAGCTGGTTAGAGTATCTGACTCATAATCAGAAAGTCGAAGGTTCGAGTCCTTCTGGGCCCACACTAGTGAAAAAAAGCCATTCAAGCAATTGAATGGCTTTTTTGTTTTAGATAGTATTACAGTTAGTTTTATAATAAAAAACCTAATCTTAACTATCAAATTCTACTTAAAACCTAAATTACTCTTGGTTAAGTATTTTTTCGTATTTATTATGGATTTTTATTATTGCTAATCCAAAGAGAACAGCTACTACAATTAAAACAGTACTAATTAATCCACTAACTCCAAATGACATTCTAATTAAAATTGTTGAGATAACGAATCCAGAATTTCTCATAATTTTATGAAACTGATCTGTATAAAAAAAAGAAAGCAAAAGGAGAAGAATATCTACTAAAATTAATACCGTAAAAAATTGATCAAAAAACAAATTGTTAATACTTTCAAATGCTGACAACTTACTGGATGAGAAATAGATTCCGGTAGTCCAATTTATCAATGTATATAAGGACATAACAAAAAAGAGAGGCACCAAGACGACTGCAATCAACTTTTTCTTTTTAACAAACCTATCAATTATTGAGTTATTTATAACCTGTTGATTTGTTTTACGTTTTCCTTGTTTTTGAAATAGAAATATTAAATAAAATAATAAAAGAGAAGCTATTAAATCGTAAGTAAACTGTAAGTCTCCTTTAATTTCAAACCAATTTGCTGAAAGTTCTAAAGCCGATAAATCCTTAAACAACTTACGGATAATGATTAGTGTAATAATTTCGTATTGCTTAGTTATATAAGTCGTAATCGACCTAGGTAAATAATAAATCAAAAGATAAACCTCATAGATAAGAATGAAAGAAAATGGCGTGTAAACAGCTGATATAGGACTTTTTAATAACTCTGAATTTAACGGAAAATCTATAAAGTCAAGTTTTAAAAAAAAGATTATTACCAAATGAATAAAAAAACTAAATATTGCAACTTTGAGAATGATCTTTTCCGTTTTTTCACGATTATTATCTGAAAGGAACTTATTGAAAATAAATGGAATTATTTTTCTTATTTTAATCATATAAATGAGTTTTACCTACTTATTTTAATAAGTAAGTTACAAAATAATAACATCACTTGCGCTCAAATTATAAAAGTTGCTCTAATTTTATTCTTTATTTAAAAAAAAATTAAGTGCTAAATTTTATATTAATACTCATTACAGGATATGTTTTCAACATTAGTTTATAACTATATGTCTTAAATATAAAATATAAAACTTGTATTTTATATTTTTGTTTAATTGATTTTACTGAAAATAACATGAAACAATACCACGATTTATTAAAGCATATATTAGATAATGGAGAACAAAAAGGAGATAGAACCGGAACAGGTACTATTAGCTCATTTGGTTATCAAATGAGATTTGATTTGAGTAAAGGTTTTCCTATGGTTACAACCAAAAAACTGCATTTGCGATCTATTATTCATGAGTTGCTTTGGTTCTTAAAAGGGGATACCAATATTAAATACTTAAAAGAAAATAAAGTGCGAATTTGGGATGATTGGGCAGATGAGAATGGAGATTTAGGACCTGTATATGGTCACCAATGGAGAAATTGGAACAGTGATGGAATAGATCAAATTGCAAATGCTATTGACCAAATAAAAAATAATCCAAACAGCCGTAGAATTATCGTTTCTGCTTGGAATCCAAGCGTAATGCCTGATACTTCAAAATCATTTTCGGAGAATGTTACTAACAACAAAGCTGCCTTACCTCCTTGCCATGCTTTTTTTCAGTTTTATGTAACTAATGGAAAACTATCTTGCCAGTTGTACCAAAGAAGTGCCGATACTTTTCTTGGGGTTCCATTCAACATTGCATCATATGCCTTATTTACAATGATGGTTGCACAAGTTTGTGACTTAGAATACGGAGATTTTATTCACACTTTTGGAGATGTTCATTTGTACAATAACCACATAGAACAAAGCGAATTACAATTGTCGCGTGAACCAAAAGCGTTACCAACAATGAAACTGAATCCAGAAATTAGATCAATCTTCGATTTTACTTACGAAGATTTTGAATTAGTGAATTACGATCCTCATCCACATATCAAAGGAGAAGTTTCTGTATAATGAATGAGCTACAAACTTACATACACAACTATTTCAATATAGAAATAGACGACTTGCAAGAGGTAGAGAAACTATTTCAAGTCACTCATTTATCCAAAGATGAATTTGTCTGCCAAGAAAACTCGAGGTGTGAAACGCTCAATTTTATTATTTCTGGATTTGTAAGGGTTTACAAATACGAAAATGGCAAAGAAATTACACAATGGATTTCTTCTCCCTCTGAGTTTATAACCGATTTATCTAGTATTGTGTTTAATACTTATTCCAGGTGGAATATACAAGCAATTACAGAGTGTCAGTTTTATACCATTACAAAAGCTAATTACAATAAGCTGAATGAGTTTATGCCCTCTTGGCCAATGCTAGAGAAACAATTCATAGCTAAATGCTTTCTTGTGCTTGAAGACAGGGTTTTCTCTTTTCTTTCTCTTTCATCCGAAGAACGTTATACTCTTCTTTTTGAATCCAGAAAAGAGCTATTCAATCAAGTTCCGCTCAATTACATTGCTTCTATGCTAGGAATGACTCCAGAAACATTAAGCAGGATAAGAAAGAAACAGGTTTCTTGATTTATATCAAGTGAATCTAATTCCAACTGTTGTTATTTTGTTCTAAATAAAAACAACAACAAATGCCATTAACTCTTACTACACAAATTACTATAAATGCTTCACCCGAAGAAATATGGACTGAATTAATTGATTTTAAATCCTATCCAGAATGGAATCCGTTTATTAATAAAATTGAAGGAATTCCTTTAAAAGGTAATAAGTTAAAAGCTACAATAGCTGATATGAAATTTAAACCGTTAATTTTGGAATCAATCCCTAATAAAAAATTAGTTTGGCTTGGAAAATTAGGAATCAAAGGATTATTTGATGGAGAGCATTCTTTTGAAATTATACCTCAGCAAAAAGGATGCAAATTTATCCAGAACGAAAAATTTAGTGGAATCTTAGTTCCTTTTTTCAAAAATAAACTAATGAAAGAAACCAAAGAAGGTTTTAACAGCATGAACAAAGAGTTAAAGAAAAGAGTAGAAAACATAAAAGAGTCTTGTTAATTAACAAGACTCTTTTATCAGTGGTTCGATTTTATTTCGGTATTAAGCTAAATTTAATTTTTTATCCAAATCTGTAATGTATTTTCTAAAGTGCTTGTCCGTATCTTGTAAATTATTTACTGTTTTACATGCGTGCAATACGGTCGCGTGATCTTTTCCTCCACACTGCATTCCTATACTTGCCAAAGATGATTTTGTCAATTTCTTAGAGAAATACATAGATATTTGCCTTGCTTGTACAATCTCTCTTTTTCTAGTTTTAGACTTCATAAGCTCTACTGGCATATTGAAATAATCTGAAACTACTTTTTGAATGTAATCGATAGAAACTTCTCTAGCCGTATTCTTAACAAATTTGTCAATCATTTGCTTAGCCAAGTCTAAGTTCACAGCTTTCTTGTTTAAAGAAGATTGAGCTATCAATGAAATTAATGCCCCTTCTAGCTCTCTTACATTTGTAGTAATGCTATAAGCTAAGTATTCTATCACATCTTCTGGAAGCTCTATTCCATCTTGATACATTTTCTTTTTAAGGATTGCAATTCTTGTTTCCAAATCTGGCGATTGTAAATCTGCAGATAATCCCCATTTGAATCTAGACAAAAGCCTTTGCTCCACTCCTTGCATATCTACAGGTGCTTTATCTGAAGTTAAGATAATTTGTTTTCCTGTTTGGTGTAAGTGATTAAAGATATGAAAGAACACATCTTGTGTTTTTTCCTTTCCTGCTAAGAACTGAATATCGTCAATGATTAATACGTCTATCATTTGATAGAAGTGAATAAAATCATTGGTTTCATTATTCTTTACCGAATCTATAAACTGGTGAGTAAACCTTTCTGACGAAACATACAACACAATTTTTTCTGGGTTGTTGTTTTTTATTTCAATCCCAATTGAGTGTGCCAAGTGGGTTTTACCTAAACCAACTCCTCCATAAATCAATAGTGGATTAAAAGATGTTCCTCCCGGCTTACTAGCTACTGCATAACCTGCAGACCTTGCCAACCTGTTGCATTCTCCTTCAATAAAGTTTTCAAAAGTATACGATGCATTTAAGTTTGCATCTACATTAATTTTTTTCAATCCAGGAATTACAAATGGATTCTTAATCGTGTTCTTATTAACATTCAAAGGAATATTAATCGATTTATTCTTTAATGAATTGTTTGTTTTTGCTGGAAAATTAACTGTGTAAGGCTTAGAATTTCTTAGATTAGTATCCATAACGATACTGTACTCTAATCTTCCTTCAGGCCCTATTTCTCTCTTCAGAGTTTTCTTTAATAAAGAAATATAATGCTCCTCAAGCCATTCGTAAAAAAACTGCGAAGGAACTTGAATAGTTAATATGTCATTCTTAAGTTTAACAGGTATAATAGGCTCAAACCATGTTTTATATCCTTGCAGACTGATGTTATCTTTTATTATACCAAGACAATTCTCCCAGACAGTGACGTGGTTTTTTTTCATGAGTATTCCTATTAAAAAATTAAAATTTACTTTGCATTCAGTGGGAGAAATTTTAGCTGTTTTTTACAAAAAAAATGGTTCTATTTCAATGCTTATTAACATTCTCTCCTTGAACAGAACAAATATTGACAAAAAAAAGTTAAAAACAAAATCAATTTGCTATTGCACAGTAACTTTTTTTTTAGGGTGCTTACTAATTTATTTTATTTCTACAAAAGAAGCTCTTCCAGATTGGAAATTCACCTTCTTTTTTTGTCCTTTTGTAAAATAATAATCAATTCTTCCTAAATTTAGACCTGCCCATCCCACTTGGTTTACAAGTACTTTTCCGCCCTCTAAATTAGTAAACTCTTGAGCCTTTTCCAAAAAAGTATGAGTGTGTCCTCCAAGTATTAAATCTATGCCCGAAGTCTTTATAGCTAATATACTATCAGACACCTTATTTTCATCGTAAGAATATCCTAAATGTGAGAGACAAATGACTAGGTCACATTGGTATGTTTTTCGTAAAATACGACTGTATTCATTGGCTTTTTTTATGGGGTCTAAATAAATTGTATTTCCATACAGTTTTTTATCCACCAAACCGTCCAATTGAATTCCAAGTCCAAAAACTCCAACTTTAATTCCTCCTTTGTTAAAAATCTTAAACGGAAGAGTCTTATTTTTTAAAATTGTATCATTAAAATCATAATTAGAACATATAAATGGAAATTTCGCATGTTTTTTTACTGCTAAAAACCCATTCATCCCATTATCGAAATCATGATTTCCCAAAGTTGAAGCATCATACCCCATCTTGCTCATTAACTTCAATTCTAATTCTCCTCCGTATTTATTAAAATAAGGGGTCCCTTGAAATATATCTCCACAATCGAACAACAAAGTATTTTTATTTTCCTTTCTTACTTCCTGAATCAAGTTAAATCTATTTTGAACTCCTCCTCTACCAGCATACATTTTATGATCAGCCGAAAAAGGCTCAATATGACTGTGCACATCATTGGTGTGAAGAATAGAAATCTTAATTGCTTCATTTCTTTCAACCATTCCTTCGGCAAAGGCATCAGAAACGGAAAGTAAACCTGCCGAAAAAAGTGCTTTTTGTAAAAATTCTCTTCTATTCAACATAACTTATTCTTTTATCTAGTTCTGCATCCAATGACTTGCCTGCTTTCTTTTCGTCAATCACATAGTGCATGATTGCATCCCTTAGTTTAATCCCTATTTTTTCATACTTAACTGGATTAAGAAAAAACGTCATGTTATCTCCTCCATTTGCCAAATAATCGGATGTAATTACTTTGTATTCTTTTCCTAAAAAAGGAGATTCATTTATGAATATGTCTTTTGGAGATAGTCCATTCAGAACTACTTTTATATTTCCAGAAACCGGAACACCTTGTTTCCTTGTTCCTCCATCCACAGTTTTTTTGGCTATGTACTCAAAAAGATTATTCGCTTTTTCGGCCGATAAAGTGACGACTACCAATTCATTCTCGAATGGCATTAATTCATAGATTTTTCTTCTTGTAATGTTTCCTTTTGGCAAAAAAGTTCTTAATCCGCCATTGTTTAACAAAACAAAGTCCGCCACATTTCCTGTTTTTTCCTTATACAATTCGTTCCCTATCTTCAAGGATAAATCGGATACGAAATTTCCTAACTTCCCTTCTGGACTTCCTGTAGACATTTCCACCAAAGAAACATTCAACACCTCATTCATGGAAGAGTCTAAGCTTATTTTATATGGTTTATAAATTTGAACTAAAGAAGAATCTACACTTCCTGTATCTGAAACAGAAGTGTTTACTTTCTCTGTCCTCTTTATACTATAAGGTTTACACCCTAGCAAAAAAGCTATTGCAATAAAAAATATGTAAGCTTTTTTTATCATTATTAATAGGAATACAAATCAATCAAAGTTTCTTGTAACTTTTGTATCGGTAAAAAGTTTTGTTCCAAATCAGCTGCAAATGGAACTGGTGTATCCAAACTTCCAATTCTTCTTACTGAGGCATCTAAGTTTTCAAAACAATTTTCATTTATTAAAGTAGCAATCTCCGCTCCCACTCCTCCAGTTGTATTGGCTTCGTGTAATACAATTACTTTCCCTGTTTTGTTTACCGAATTGTAAATTGTTTCGGTATCCAAGGGGCTTAAAGTTCTTAAATCTACAATTTCTATCGCTATTTCTGGATTATTTTCTTGTAAATCCTTTGCCCAATGCACTCCCAACCCATAAGTTATAATAGAAATGTCCGTTCCTTCTTTTACTACATTGGCTTTTCCAATTTCTATGGTAAAATAATCCTCTTCCACTTCTTCATTAATAGAACGGTACAAGGCTTTGTGCTCAAAAAACAAGACTGGATTTGGATCTTCAAAAGAAGCCAACAACAATCCTTTAGCTTCCCTAGGAGAAGAAGGATAAACTATTCTAAGTCCTGGAGTATGAAAAAACCAACCTTCTATACTTTGAGAATGAAAAGGACCTGCGGCAACTCCAGCTCCAGTGGGCATTCTTACTACCACATCTGCATTTTGTCCCCATCTGTAATGAATTTTTGCTAAATTATTTATAATCTGATTAAATCCAACTGTCACAAAATCAGAAAATTGCATTTCCATCATAGATTTATACCCATTGATACACAAACCTAAAGCTGCTCCCACAATTGCTGATTCACAAAGTGGCGTATTTCTTACTCTTTCCTCTCCAAATTGCTCCAAAAATCCTTCGGTAGCTTTAAAAACGCCTCCATAATCTGCAATGTCTTGCCCCATTAATATCAAATTATCGTGCTTTTCCATTGCCAATTTCATAGCATTATGAATAGCATCAATAAGTCTCATTTCGGTTGTTGCTCCTTTTGGCTCCACAATTTCTAGAGTGTAATCAATAAATCTATCCGCTAACTCAGCTTCTGTGTTAGGAATTATTTTTGGTGCAGCTGTTGCTCTTTTAAATGATTGAGAAACATTCTCTGTAATCGATTTTTTTAACTCTTCTATTGTTTTTGAATCAGTTATTCCACTCTCTAATAAATAGTTTTCGTAATTAGAAACAGGATCTTTCTCTTCCCACTTTTCTACCAATCCTTCTGGGTAATATTTTGTTCCTGATGCTTCTTCGTGCCCTCTCCTTCTAAAAGTCATGCACTCTACTATATAAGGCTGTGGATTCTCAGCAATTTTTGCTTTTATAGCAGAAATACCTTCATACACTTCTATGATGTTATTTCCGTCTAATTGAACTGCTTCCATTCCGTAACCAATGCCTTTATCAATAAATTGCTTGCAAGCAAATTGCTGATTAGAGGGAGTAGACAAACCCCATTGATTATTTTCAATCACAAATATTACAGGTAATTTCCATACAGCTGCTACATTTAATGCTTCATGAAAATCTCCTTCACTTGCTCCTCCATCTCCAGAAAAAACCAAAGTTGTTTTGTTGTTCTTTTTTAATAAATTTCCTAGTGCTATTCCGTCTGCAATTCCCAATTGAGGACCAAGGTGAGAAATCATTCCTACTATATTGTGTGCTTTTGATCCAAAATGAAATGACCTATCTCTTCCCTTTGTAAATCCTCCCTCCTTTCCTTGAAATTGTAAAAAAAGTTGTTCAAACTCTATATTTCTTGCCGTAAATACTCCTAAATTTCTATGCATAGGAAGAATGAATTCATCTTCGTCCATTGCTTTAGTACAACCAACAGAGATTGCTTCCTGACCAATTCCAGAAAACCATTTGGATATTTTTCCTTGACGGAGGTAAATCAACATTTTTTCCTCAATTAACCTAGGTGTGATGAGAGATTTATAAAGATCTAGTTGTACTTTTTTTGATAATCGGGAAGAAAAATCCATAGTCGTGTTAAATTATTCTCAAAGTTAAAAGGGTTTGTGAAAAATGACAGAGAATTTGATAAAAATATTGCCTATACCTTGAAAAAGTTTTACATTTAATAACTATGACGGATTTAAATCAATTTTATCATGACTTGCCAGAGCCAAACAGAGCTTGTTTTTTGGCGATTCGTAAAATTGCACTTGATTATTCGTATGACTTGGATGAAAGGTGGAAATATAAATTACCTTTTTTTTATTATCAAAACAAACCTTTCTGTTACATTTGGAAAGACAAGAAAACTACTTTTCCTTACATTACATTTGTAAGAAGTCAAAACATTAACCGACCAGAATTAGAGCTAGGTAGTCGCAAACAAATGAAAGCGCTTACGATTAATCCAAACGAAGACATAGACGTGGAATTAATTCACAAAATAATGTCAGATTCATTCACCTTTTTCAAATAAATGACACACAAAATTTCATTCAAAGAGAGCAACATTCTTTCCCAATTATCTTCGGATTATAAGGAAAAACCAGAATTGCTTGCCCAATTTATTTCGGAAACTCCTGCTTTAGAAAATTTTGAAAAACAACTAAAACAAAAACAACCTATAAACAGAGAATTACTTCATAAAGTCCTAAAAGAGCAAAATACAAGTTGCCACATTAATTCATTAAAAAACATTGAATTAATAAAAGAAGAAACCACTTTTACTGTGACAACAGGACATCAAATCGGACTTTTTACTGGACCTCTTTATTCTATATATAAAATTATTTCTACGCTAAATCTTGCGACAGAATTAAAGAAAAAACACAATCAATACAACTTTGTTCCTATTTTTTGGATGGCTACCGAAGACCATGATTTTAAAGAAATAAATCATGTGCAATTACACGACAAAAAAATCACTTGGCATACGAAACAAAAAGGCCCTGTTGGCCGATTCTCAACCCAAGACATTGCTCCTTTTCTTGAAGCTGTGAATAAAACTGTGAGTAGTGAGTTTGCAAAAAAAATTAGTGCTTTTTATTCTAACGCCAAAAACTTAGCTGAAGCTCATAGAAAAATGGTGGATTATATCTTTGGAGAGTTCGGAGTTGTAATAATTGATGCCGATTCAAGAGAGCTAAAAAGAGAAATGATTCCGGTTTTCAAAAACGAATTATTCACAAACGATACGTTTGATGCTGTAGAAGAGTTGAGCAGAAAATTAGTTGAAAAAGGCTATAAAAAACAAGTAAACCCAAGAGAAATCAATTTGTTTTATCAAGAAAATGGATTGAGAGAACGAATTATAAAAACAAGTAACGGATTTGAGGTTGTAAACACAACCCTTGTATTTTCTGAAGTGGAAATACTAAAAGAGCTGACTGATTTTCCTGAAAAATTCAGTCCGAATGTGGTGATGCGTCCAATGTATGAGGAAAAAATATTACCAAACTTAGCTTATATTGGCGGGCCTGGAGAAATTGCATATTGGCTACAGCTAAAAGATGGGTTTACTGCAAACAACATAGATTTTCCAATTCTTGTATTGAGAAACTCTGTTCTTTTGGTAGAAGAAAAAACCAAGAGAAAAATTAACAAACTCCCTTTTGAAATCAATGATTATTTCAAAAATGAAGATGACCTTATCAATTTATACATCAATGAAGTTTCAGAAATTTCTTTTGAAGATGAAATAAAAAGCATTGAAGAAATTTTTGCTCTCACTAAGGAGAAAGTAGTAGTAGTCGATTTTAGTTTAGAAAGAACAGTGATTGCCGAATTAAAAAGAGCTCAAAACTCTATCAATAAAATAAAGAAAAAAGTGACTAAAGCTGAGAAAAATAATAATTCAATAGCTGTAAATCAAATAAAAAGTATAAAAAAATCTTTTTTTCCTAAAGGCTCATTTCAAGAAAGAAGAAAAAATATTCTTGAGTTCTACGAACCAGAATTAATCAAAAAATTAATTAACAATTTGATAATTCTTGAGGATAGTATTACCTTAATGGAGTTATAAAATCCTATTAATTTGAGAACAAATAATTTAGTTTTAAAATACATTGAACTGTCCGAAATAAAAAATAGGATATTGAATAACTTGGTGGATTATACTGCGGAAGAATTAAATTTTAAACCTTCTGAAAACGAATGGTCAATTTCTCAAGTTGTGGAACACCTTATTGAATCGGAAGCTGGAGTGAATAAGTATATCAATTTCAAATTGAAAAACATAGAAGAGCAACCAAAAGCTGGAATAAGATCATTCTTAAATAGCAAGGTTCTGAATAAAAAATTGAAATCAAACGAGAAATTCAAGGTTCCTACAGTTCTATCTGAACCTGAATTAGGAAATGATTATTCGGATTTAAAAGAAAAATGGGATAATTCAAGAATGTTTCTTATAAAAACTGTTGAAACTTTTCCGAAGGGAAAAATAAAAAAAGCAATTTTCAATCACCCAGTAGCAGGATTATTAAATATGCATCAAACCATGCTATTTCTTATCAACCACCTTGATCATCACATCCCACAAATAGATGCTTTGAGAATAAAACTAGCTGACTAAAATAAAAAAAGGTAAACCTCCGTTAGGTCTTAATCCAAAAATATTGTTCCCTTTATTGCAGTTCAAGAAACTCATTTTATTACTTTTGGCCCATACTGACCAATAAATCATATAACGGACAGTCTCGAATAAAAAAGTTGAACGATACAATTTTAGCCAATTTTCTATTTTTAAAAGATGAAAAAAATACTCTTCATGCTGTTTATTTTCAATCCATTATGGATGATGGCGCAAAACAATGCTACGCTAAGAGGAAGGTTGGTAGACGAAATAGGGATTCCTGTAGTAGAAGCTAACATTATAGTAGAAAACACTGAAATAAAAACCTTTACTGACAAAAACGGTTATTTTAATTTCACAGTTCCTGCTGGCAAAAAAATTAAAGTTCGATTTTCTCACTCTTCCTATAAAACCAAAAACGTAAAACTTACACTTAATGTTGGCGAAATAAAAGTTTACAAGCCAACTTTTTACTATAGAGTTCTTCCAGAGTTTACAGTTAAGTCAAGAGAAAAAGGAGAAAACATAGAAGAAATTGTAATTGTAAAAGGAGTAGAGTTCCCGACAATAGGAAACTTTGAGGATTTATTAAAAACATCTGGGATTGGAGTAGTTTCTAACAATGAACTAAGTTCTGGGTACAATGTAAGAGGTGGAAATTTTGAAGAAAACCTTATTTATGTAAATGACATTGAAATTTACAGGCCTTTTCTTGCTAGTTCTGGCCAAGCGGAAGGATTGAGTTTTATAAACTCAAATATGGTGGAGAATATTCAATTCTCTGCGGGTGGGTTTCAAGCCAAATATGGGGACAAGTTATCATCTGTATTGGATGTGCGATACAAAAAACCAACTGAATTTGCAGGATCTTTTTCTGCCAGTTTGTTAGGTGTAAATATGCACCTAGAAGGGATTTCCAAGAATCAATTGTGGTCTCACATAACAGCAGCAAGGTTTCAAAGTAATCGTTATTTATTGGGAGCCTTGGATACAAAAGGAGAATACCAACCTCTTTTTGGAGATTTACAAACTTACATTACTTACACGTCTTCAGAAAACTGGGAGCATTCATTTCTTGGAAACTATGCCCTGAATCGCTATCAAGTAGAACCGCAAAACAGAGAAACTAGTTTTGGATCTATTAATCAAGCTTTGCGATTTACCGTGTTTTTTGATGGAAAAGAAATTACACAATTTCAAACTTTAACGGGAGCTTTCACTAGTAAGTTTACACCAAATGATTCTACCGAATTAAAGTTTACAGCTTCAGCTTACAATACCTATCAAGAAGAAAAATATGACGTAGAAGGGCAGTACTTTTTAGATGAATTAGAAAGAGATCCAGGAAAAGATAACTTTGGTGATGTAGCTTTTAATTTAGGGGTAGGTGGTTTTTTAAGACATGCCAGAAACTCTTTAGATGCAACTGTTACTACATTATCACACAAAGGAAGTAGGCGTTTCAAAAATAGTCACTTGAGATGGGGAGCAAAAGCACAGTACGACATAATAAATGACAACCTAAAAGAGTGGAGCTTTACCGATTCTACAGGATTTATTGCACCAAGACCAGAGGATTCTGTTGGCTATTCTGACTCTAACGCTCAACCGTATCAATATTTAAATTTAGAAAATTCTGTTCGTTCTAAAAACTCAATCCAGACAGCACGTTTCTCTACTTACTTGCAAAACACTTGGAGTTTTAATAGTAAAAAATCTATTCTATTCAAAAAAACGAAGACAGTTAATGACACGACAATCTACTCTGCAGACACGACAATGAGCGGATACAAGTCTTTTATATTTACTGGAGGAATTAGAGCAAATTATTGGTCATTCAACAAGGAGTTTATTGTAAGCCCTAGAGTATCTTTAAAATACCGCCCTCTACTATTTTACATCAATGATACGGGAGCAATCGCACGAAGAGATTTGGCTTTACGAGCAGCAATTGGTGTTTACCAACAACCTGCTTTTTATAGAGAATACAGAAGACTAGATGGCTCTTTAAACAATAATATTCAGGCGCAAAGATCTATTCATTTTGTGTTGGGAGGAGATTATATTTTTCATGCGTGGGAAAGAGATTTTAAATTAACTACTGAGGTTTATTACAAACACATGGATAGAGTAATTCCTTATGATGTTGATAATGTAAGACTCAGGTATTATGCAGAAAATAACGCAAAAGCATACTCCACAGGAATTGATTTAAAACTAAACGGGAAAATTATTGAAGGGTTAGAGTCTTGGGCAACACTCTCTGTGATGCAAACAAAAATAGATATTTCAAATGATGTGTATTACACTTACCTAAACTCAGATGGAGATACAATAATCCCTGGATTTACTAATAACAATGTAGCAGTAGACTCTCAAGCCTATTTTCCAGGATACTTGCCAAGACCTTCTGACCAAAGGGTTTCTTTTGGTCTATTTTTTCAAGATGTAATGCCTACCGAATGGAATACCGAAAAAGTGAAATGGGATAAATTCAGAGTGAATCTTAATTTTATTTACAACACAGGCTTTCCTTATTTAAAAAAATCTCAAATAACGGATCCAGCTTATGCCGACAATTCTTTCATCCCAAGAACTCCAAGATATTTAAGAGTAGATATCGGTTTTGTCAAAGATTTTATTTCTGCAGATTATCCTGCCAGAAAAGATTCAAGACTCAAAAATATAAAACAACTTTCTATTAGTTTAGAAGTCTTTAACCTACTAGGTATAGACAATACAGTGTCATATAATTTTGTAAAAGCAACAAATGGAAGACAGTATGCAATCCCGAATAGATTGACTTCACGTATCATTAATCTTAAATTAATAGCTAAATTTTAACAAGTACTGTGACTTTTAGCACGGTTTAAGTTCTATTAATAGCCAATTAAATTTTTAATAAAGAAAATAATTGTTATTTTCGTCAGTATTACTCTAAAAGAAAAAATCTAGTTTATGAAGAAATTAAATATTCTACTTGCCTTTATGCTCATTTCCTCACTGTCAATAACGGCACAGAAAGCGAAAAAAGACTACGAATACAAGAATACTAAAACTGCAGAAAAATTATTTAATGAAACTAAATATCAAGAAGCAATCGTGTTATTTGAAAAAGCATATTCAAAAGCTAAAAACACTAAAGAAAAAGGGTTTATAACTTACCATATTGCTGTTTCAAATCAATATATTGCAAACAATAAAGAAGCAAAAAAATATTACGAAAGAGCTTTGAGACTTAAGTATGACAAGTATCAAGAAGATATTTATAGAAGAATTGCTCAAATGCAGATGCAAGATGGAGAGTATAAAGACGCCAAAAGAAATTTTGATAGAGCAGTTGAAAAAAATCCAAATGATGACATAGCTAAAAAAGGAGTAGAAGCATGTAAAAAAGTGAGCGGGATTTTAGAAAACAAAACTAAACACAAAGTAGAAGTAGTAAAGGAATTAAACACAGAAAATCTAGACTGGTCGATTTCACAATTTGACAAAAGAGGAGAACAATTCTTGTTTTCATCTTGTAGAAAAGCATCTACTGGAAGTAAAACAGACTTAGTAAAAGGCGAAGATTACACTGATTTATATTTAACCAGCCTTGACCGTAACGGGAATTTTGGAGAACCCGTTTCTTTAGGAAAAACTATAAACTCTGAGCACCATGAAGCATCTGGAGTTATGTACAACAACGGTAATAGCATTATGTTTACAAGATGTAATTCAAAAAAAAATAAAAACATAGGGTGTAAAATTTACACTACTGACAAAAGAGGGAAAAACTGGAAAGAGCCAGTAATGATTGAATTATCAGATTCTATGGGTTACTCTGAAGGACATCCTGCAACAGACAGAAGAGGACAGTTTATTGTTTTTGCATCTGATATGCCAGGAGGATTAGGAGGAAAAGATTTATGGATTACACTTTACAACAAAAGAGAAAAATCTTGGGGTAAACCAAAAAACTTAGGTTCTGATATCAATACAGCAGAAGATGAAAAGTTTCCAACAATAGATAAAGATGGGATTTTATACTATTCTTCTAACGGATTACCAGGAATTGGAGGTTTGGACTTGTTTAGAGCAGAAAAAACTGGAGGTGCAAGAGACTTTGAATGGGCTTCACCAACTAATGTAGGTTTTCCATTGAATTCGTCAAAAGATGATCATGGAATTATCTTTACTTCTAGCAGTTCAGGTTATTTCTCATCAAGTAGATTAGGGAAGAATGACCAAGACATGAAATCTGATATTTTTAAATTTGATTTGCCAGAATGCGCTTTAACTCTAAAAGGAAGAGTAAGAGATCAAGATACAAAAGAACCTCTAGCTGGAGCAACAATAACTTTAACAGGAACTGATGGAACTACTGCAACAATTAAAGCAGATAGTGAAGGTAATTTTGAATTTGGAAAAAGAGGAAGAAGTAGGTACATCCTAAAAGGTGTGAACTACACGATTGAATTTGAACACCAGAATGGAGATAAATTTTGGTTGAAGAAAAAATCGAAAAGAAGTACAATGGACAAAGATTTGTGTAACGAAACTTTCTACGAAGATATTCAGTTATTATGTGCTGTTGGTTGTAAGCCAATCATAATGCCAGAGGTACAATATCCTCTAGGAAAAGCAACACTATTAGTTAACGAGAAGGTTAATTCAAAAGATTCATTACAGTTTTTATATGATGTAATGATAGACAACCCTACTATCAGAGTACAACTAGAGTCACATACAGATTGTAGAGATTCTGATGCAAAAAATTTAGAATTATCACAAAGAAGGGCTCAGACTTGTGTAAATTACTTAATTAGTAAAGGAATTGACAGAAGTAGATTAGTTGCAAAAGGATTTGGAGAATCTCAACCAAGAATTATCTCAGAAAATGGAGTGGATAAAACTTTGGGTTGTGATATGATTACTGGATTAAAAACTTCAAACCCAACTTTGTTTGAGAAATATCACCAATTAAACAGAAGAACAACATTCTCTGTGATTGTAGAACCTAAAAAGTAGAGTAATAACATACATTTCAAAGCATCCTTATTCAGTTAAGGATGCTTTTTTATTTATATGAAATCAAAAGAAAAAAAATAACCTAATTATGGTTACTTTTGTAAAATAAACAACCATTCAAAAGCTAAGATTAAATGTCTGATGAAAAATATAATCAAAGAGGGGTATCTGCATCTAAAGAAGATGTGCATGCTGCCATAAAAAACATTGACAAAGGAGTATTTCCAAATGCATTTTGCAAAGTAGTTCCTGATCACTTAGGAAATGATGACGACTACTGCATAGTAATGCATGCAGATGGAGCTGGAACAAAATCAGCTTTGGCTTACATGTATTGGAAAGAAACAGGAGATGTTTCGGTATGGAAAGGAATAGCACAAGATGCTTTAATAATGAACATTGATGATTTATTATGCATTGGAGCAACAGATAATATTCTACTTTCTTCTACCATTGGTAGAAATAAAAACTTAATAACTGGAGAAGTTCTTTCTGCTATAATTAATGGAACAGAAGAATTACTTCTAGATCTTAAAAAATGGGGAGTAAATATTTACTCAACAGGAGGAGAAACTGCTGATGTAGGAGATTTGGTGAGAACAATAATTGTAGATTCTACGGTTACTTGCCGAATGAAAAAATCGGATGTAATTGAAAATAACATTATTCCAGGAAATGTAATTGTTGGACTTTCATCTTCTGGACAAGCAAACTACGAAAAAGAATACAATGGAGGAATGGGAAGTAACGGATTAACATCTGCCCGCCATGACGTGTTTCATAAATACCTTGCCGATAAATTTCCTGAGAGTTTTGATCCTACCGTGCCAGGTGACTTGGTGTATGTAGGAAGTAAAAAACTAACAGACTCAGTAGAAAATAGTCCTATTAATGCAGGTAAATTAGTCTTATCCCCTACACGTACTTATGCTCCAATAATTAAAAAAATACTAGACACGCACAGAAACCAAATTAATGGAATGATTCATTGCAGTGGTGGAGCACAAACTAAAGTATTACACTTTTGTGATAATGTACATGTAATAAAAGATAACATGTTTGAATTACCCCCATTATTCAAGCTAATACAAGCTGAATCTGGAACTACTTGGGAAGAAATGTATAAAGTGTTCAATATGGGGCATAGAATGGAGCTATATGTTCCTCAAGAGATTGCACAGTCTATTATTGATATCTCTACTTCGTTTGGAGTGGATGCACAAATAGTGGGAAGAGTTGAAGGTTTTAACTCCGCTCAGTCTGACAACTCAAAGCAAAACACAAAAAAACTGACAATAAAGTCTGAGTTTGGAGAATTTATTTATAACAAGTAAGGGCTCGATACAATTTTTGGTTAAAAAACCACTCGAACTGACAAAGAAGCATTCAACTAAGAATAAAATAAAAACAGTATGTCTAATATAATTGGAAAACTAGAGTTAATAAAAGAAAGGTGGGAAGAGATTGGAAAGAAGATAATTGATCCTGATATTATTTCTGATATGAAGCAATACGTAAAACTGACCAAAGAATACAGTGATTTGGAGGAAGTAGTAAAAGCTTTGGATAAATTGAAAAGTCTTAATTCCAATATAGAATCTAACAGAGGAATTATAAAAACCGAAACGGATGCTGATTTCATTGAAATGGCAAAAGAAGAGTTATCGGATTGCGAAAGCCAACTGGGCGAATTAAACGAAGAAATTAAACTTCTTTTGATACCAAAAGATCCTGAAGATGGTAAAAATGTAGTAGTAGAAATACGAGCTGGAGCTGGAGGGGATGAAGCTAGTATTTTTGCAGGAGATTTATACAGAATGTATACAAAGTATGCTTCTACAAAAAAATGGCAAGTAGATGTGGTAGATACTGCAGATGGAACAAATGGTGGATATAAAGAAATTATATTCGAAATTTCTGGTGCCAATGTTTACGGAGAAATGAAATACGAATCAGGAGTTCACAGGGTACAAAGAGTGCCTCAAACAGAAACACAAGGAAGAGTTCATACTTCGGCAGCTTCGGTTATTGTATTGCCAGAAGCAGAAGAATTTGATATCGAGATTAAAAAAGCAGATTTAAGAGTCGATTCTTATTGTTCGTCAGGACCTGGAGGGCAATCAGTAAATACAACTTATTCAGCTATAAGATTAACACACCTTCCTACAGGAGTTGTCGCTCAGTGTCAGGATCAAAAATCAAAACTAAAAAAC
Organism: uncultured Flavobacteriales bacterium; assembly: GCA_905182785.1. Taxonomy (GTDB): domain Bacteria; phylum Bacteroidota; class Bacteroidia; order Flavobacteriales_D; family CAJJDF01; genus CAJJDF01. The sequence goes on along the minus strand of CAJJDF010000013.1, from coordinate 3,374 downwards.
TACGACAAAGCACTTTCTGTTCTTCGTTCTCGTGTTTACGAAATAGAATTACAAAAGAAATTAGCTAATGATGCTTCTACCCGTAAATCCTTAGTTTCTTCTAGTGACCGTTCGGCTAAAATTAGAACTTACAACTATCCGCAAGGAAGAGTTACAGACCACAGAATTAACTTGACTTTATATAATTTATCAAACATTATTGATGGAGATATTGCTGAAATATCTGAGGCATTGAAAATGGCAGTAATGGCAGAAAAAATGCAAGAAGGTGCTGATGCTTAAAAAAAACAAAAGACTACTTCGCTTTAAGGAATAGGATTATAGAGCAATGAATACAATTTGGCTTCGCTCAGTGGAACATTGAATAGAATTTAAAAAATTTGACTGTCTGAGGCTTTTGACTAAACTCAAGTCGAAAACTAAAACGAGAATATAAATATGAATTACCAAGAATTAGTAAGTCAAATAAAAAAGAAAAAGTCTTTCCTATGTGTAGGATTAGATACGGATTTAGCGAAAATTCCTGCTCATTTATTAGAAACAGAAGATCCAGTTTTTGAATTCAATAAACAAATAATAGACTCAACAAAAGATTTTTGTGTAGCTTACAAGCCAAATATTGCATTCTACGAAATGCTTGGGACAAAAGGATGGGAAAGTCTGCAAAAAACAATTGATTACATTCCAAAAGATATTTTTACAATTGCAGATGCAAAAAGAGGTGATATTGGAAACACCAGTTTGTATTATGCCAACACATTTTTTGATACTTATAATTTTGATTCCGTAACAGTAGCTCCTTATATGGGAAGTGACTCTGTAATTCCTTATTTGCAACACAAAGAAAAATGGGCAATTTTATTGGCTCTGACCTCTAATAAAGGTGCGGATGATTTTGAGTTACAAGAATTAAAGTCTGGGGAGTATCTTTTTGAAAAAGTCCTTTCTACATCCAAAGAATGGGGAAGCGAAAAAAACATGATGTATGTGGTTGGAGCCACTCGCCCAAAAATGTTGGCTGCAATAAGAAAAATTGTTCCTAATCATTTCTTGCTAGTTCCTGGTTTAGGAGCACAAGGAGGAAGTTTATCCGAAGTAGTAAAATATGGAATAAGCAAAGACATTGGACTTTTAGTGAACTCATCTAGAGGAATAATTTATGCTGGGAATGGGAAAGATTTCGCGACTAAAGCAGGAGAAAAAGCAAAAGCTATTCAACAAGAAATGGAAGATTTAATGGATGTTAATTTATAAAAAAAAAATTATGAATATTACTTTATTTGATGGAATTTACCATAAAAACTTATTGCCACTTACTTATACGAAACCAGTTTCGAAATTAAGAGTTGGAATATTAACGATAAAAGAAAAATGGGAACACTTCATTGAAAACCCTATTCAAATAAAAACTCAAGATTACTTATCTAAGAAATTTGGAGATGAGATAATCGAAAATTCAATGGGAATTAATGGTTCTGTATTACCCAATGACGATTTAATGTCAAGTTTGTTGGAATTAAAAAATAACCAAATTCTAACAAAAAAAGGAAATGTAATTGCGATTAATCCTTTGCCAACAAGCACAGAAAATTTATCGGAAATATTAAGTACTTATAAAAAAGTAGAAACGAAAGCTGATTTTCTTCAAATAGAAAACGTGTGGGATATTTTCAAACTAAATGACCAAGCAATTCGTGAAGACATTGAGCTAATAAAAGATACTAAAACATTTGTAACTCCCTCAGAAACTAACCAAATCTTAGGAGAAGAAGTTTTTATAGAAGAAGGAGCAAAAGTAGAATGTGTTATTTTAAATTCGACAACCGGACCAATTTACATTGCAAAAGATGCCGAAGTAATGGAAGGAAGTATGCTGCGTGGACCAATTGCTTTGTGTGAAAATGGAGTGATAAAAATGGGTGCAAAAATTTATGGAGCAACTACCATTGGACCTTACTCTAAAGTGGGAGGTGAAGTAAATAATTGTGTTATACAAGGATATTCCAACAAAGGCCATGATGGATTTTTAGGAAACTCTGTAATTGGAGAATGGTGTAACTTGGGTGCTGACAGCAATAACTCGAACCTAAAAAACAACTACCAATCTGTAGATGTATATAACTACGTAGAAGAAAAATATGTAGATACTGAATTGCAATTTTGCGGATTAATTATGGGAGATCATTCCAAATCTGCCATTAACACAATGTTCAATACAGGAACTGTAGTTGGAGTGAGTGCTAATATTTATGGAGCCGATTTTCCTTCTAAATTTATCCCATCTTACTCTTGGGGAGGAAGAAAACCTCTAGAATATAAATTTGAAAAGGCCATGGATACTGCAAAACGTGTAATGGAAAGAAGAGACATTGCTCTTACCGAAGATGATTTGGAGATTTTGCAAATCGTTTGGGACTTAAGTAAAAAATACAGAAAGTAAAATCTACTTTTGGTATCTTATGGAATAATTAATATTAAATCACATGATAAGAAAAGTATTCTTTTTGGAGGAATGGCAAATGAACAACAAGTAACTAATAAAGTATGGAAACTAAGCTATCAATTGCTTGACATAGATGAGAATAATATCAAAAACTCAAAGGAGACAACAACCAGAAAAATAATTATTTTATAGAAAATTAAAAATATAGGGCAAAACGTTTTGGAACTCAAATTTATTCCTATATTTGCAATCCGATAAAAAACGAATATTATGAAAATCAGAGTAGCAAAAAAAATAGTTAAGAACCAAGAAAACTTAAACTATAACAAAGGACAAGTAGAAAAAGCTGAAAAAACTGTTGTAAGATACAGTAAGAACGCTCCAAAATAAGCTTTAAAAAAATTTATTAAAAACCATCAATTTGTAATTGATGGTTTTTTTTGTGGATTTTTTTCTATCCCTATTTATCTGTAATGTAAAATAGACATTACAATGTTTTATCCCGCTTTAAAAAAGCATTGTGAGTTTTTGGTTGATTTTTCATAGAACTTAATAAGTTCCACTAAAGTTGTGTCGGTTTAAAATTTCCTTGTTGAATTTCTTGAACACTTTGAAATATATTTTCAAAATACTTAATTTAGTTTGACACTGCTATAAATAAGTAGTTAAAAGTAAAACTCCTTGATAAATAAGTACCAAGGAGTTTTACTTTTGAGCTGTTCTAGTCTATCTCTTTATTTGCATATAACCAACATAAGGTTCGAAGTTTTCATCCCCTAAATCTATTGTATAAAAGTATGTTCCTTCTGGCAACATACCTGAACCTAAAGTATTGTTTGAACCATTAATATTTGCTACTCCATTCCATCCTCCTGAGTATCCTTTTTCTTCAAGTACTCTGTTTCCCCACCTGTTGAATACTTTTACCACA
>CAJJDF010000012.1 GCA_905182785.1 uncultured Flavobacteriales bacterium | reverse complement strand
TATTCTTGTGGCGACCTTACATCTAAAATGATTGCTCCGTTTTTTTTCAGTTCAGAGTAATCTACTTTAGGTCCAAAACCTAATAAGTTCATTATTGATTTAAGCATAATTTAATTTTTGTAAAAGTTAACGTCCATCCATCCGCCACCATTGTAGCATTCTATTCCTTCTGCAGATAGCATTTGCTGAGCCATTCCACTTCTTTGTCCAGATGCACAACATAGTACAAGTGGAGCTTCCATTTGTTTTACCTCGTCCAGTCTGTTCATAATGTCTTGTACAGGGATGTTTAATGACCCTACTACGTTTCCTTCTATAAACTCTCCTTCTGTTCTTACATCAAGTATAGTTCCTTTGTTTTCTCTAATGATATTTTCTAAATCCATTTTTATATTTTTTGTTTTAATAATAGCACAAAAGTAGGGTATAAAGTTTTTAAATTAAGTAACAATTGTAACTTTTAATGTTTTCTTTAAAAATTTACATAAAAAAAGGTCACGAAATAAATCGTGACCTTTTATAAATTTAAGTATAAACTTAATTATTCTCCTGCAACTTCAAACTCAGCTTCTGTTATTACTTCTTTATGAAGTTTTACAGTCACTTTGTAAGTTCCAACAGTTTTAATTGGCTCATTATGAATCTTAAGGTTCTTTCTTTCAATTGCAAATCCGGCAGCAACAAAAGCTTCAGCAACTTGTACCGAAGTAACTGATCCAAATATTTTTCCAGTTTCACCAACTTTAGCAATAACTTTTACTTTACTAGCTTCAAGTTTATTAGCAATAGCTTTAGCTTCGTCAATGATAGCTTTTTCTTTGTGTGCTCTTTGTTTAACGTTTTCTGCGTGCATTTTCTTTGCAGATGGAGTAGCTAACATTGCCAAACCTTGTGGAATCAAATAATTTCTTCCAAATCCAGATTTAACCGTTACCATATCATTTTTATCTCCTACATGCTCTACGTCTTGGTTTAATATAACATCCATGTCTAATAAGGTTTTTTATTTTTTGTATAAATCTGTAACGTAAGGCATAAGAGCAATGTGTCTTGATCTCTTGATAGCTTGTGCTACTTTTCTTTGGTATTTTTGAGAAGTTCCAGTTAATCTTCTTGGTAAAATCTTACCTTGCTCGTTTACAAGCATAGATAGGTAATCAGAATTTTTGTAATCAATGTATTTGATTCCAGCTTTCTTAAACCTACAATATTTTTCTTTTTTAACTTCAATATCAATCGGAGTTAAATATCTAATGTCTGTTTTGCTCATTGTTTGATGTTTTTAAAGTTAGTTTTTCTCAGCTTTCATTCTTGATTCTCTTACTCTTGCCCATGCTAATGCATGCTTGTCAAGGTTAGTAGTCAAAAATCTAATGACTTTCTCGTCTCTTTTAAATGCAACCTCTAGGTCAGCAATTAATTCGCCATTCTCAGCAGAGTATTCAAACAAATGATAAAACCCAGTGGTTTTTTTCTGTATTGGGTAAGCTAATTTTTTCAATCCCCAATTTTCTTGGTTATCGATTTTTGCACCAGCTTTCTCAATAATGCTTTTGAACTTATCTACTGCTTCCTTTACCTGAACATCAGATAAAACGGGAGTTAGAATGAAAACAGTTTCGTAATGTTTCATAATTATTATTTTGGTTTTTAATTTTTAGTCTGCAAATGTACCGTTTTACTTTTAAATATCCAATGTTTTCTAGGGTTTATTAACAATCAGCTTCAGGATAAAAACTAAAACTTAATTTTCCATCAAATTTTTGTATAATTGGCAATCAAAATTAATTTCTGAGTTGAACAATATTGAGGCGAAAGCTAATGACTCGTTAAACAAAATCGGTCATAAAAAAGAGTTCAAATAATTAAATCAGATAAATTTAAAAAAAGGAGAGAATGAAAAATAAATTACTTATAATCTTATTGTTAGTTGTTTCAAATTTAGCGTTTGGAATAAATGTCAAATCTATTTCTAAGGCTGAATTTAGAGCTTTGGATACAGAGCGTACACAAATTATTGAATCAAATAAAGTTCCTTCTTTGTTTTACAAATCGAATGGAGAAAGTGTAGCGATAGATTTATTGTCTAGAAATTTCAATGAACTACCCGAAATTTTCATTCATTTTAATGATACGATAATCTCGGTTGCTACTTCTGGGTATTTAATAATAGATAATATGAATGCGGGAGAACATTCTATGGAGATTTATCAAAAGGATGGAGATGAAAAATTTCAATTACTAAACAAAACTTTCAAATTCAAAGAGAAAGAACCATTAATAAAAAATGATGCAGTAGTGCTAGGTATGTTGTTTTTGTTATTGGCGCTTATTTTTAAAACAGAAGCGAGTAATATTCCATTTTTCAAGAAATTTTATGGAATTGTTCCTGCCTTGTTGTTGTGTTACTTTTTACCTGCTTTTCTAAATACATTTGGTGTTATTTCTTCAGATGAATCCAATTTGTATTTTGTAGCTAGCAGGTATTTGCTACCGGCCAGTTTAGTTTTACTTTGTCTTAATATCGACATTGAAGGGATTCGTAGATTAGGTCCTAAAGCATTAATTATGTTTTTTACTGCAACAATAGGTATTGTAATAGGTGGACCAATTGCTTTGTGGCTGGTTTCAAGAATCTCACCAGATATATTGGATGATGAAATATGGAGAGGTTTAGCGACAGTAGCTGGAAGTTGGATTGGTGGAGGTGCAAACCAAACCGCAATGAAAGAAATTTATGGAGCGAGCGATCAATTGTTTTCTGCTATGATTGTGGTGGATGTTTTTGTAGCCAATGTTTTTATGTCACTGTTATTATTTGGAACGGGATACAATAAAAAAATAAATAAATTTTTCAAAGCAGACGATTCTGCAATTGAAAGTCTAAAAAATAAAATGGAAAGTTTTCAGAAGAAAATGGCTAAAGTGGCAACATTTAAAGACTTAATGTTGTTGATCGCACTTTCATTTACAGCTATAGGATTGGCTCATTTCTTATCTAATATAATTAGCCCAGCAGTTTCAGATTGGCTAGTTAGTATTAAAGATACTTCACCAATGACTTCTGTTTTATTGACTTCTTTTGGAAGTGGATTCTTTTGGTTGGTTGTTTTTTCAACCCTATTCGGAATTATTCTTTCATTTACAAAAGCAAGAGAATTTGAAGGAATTGGAGCTTCTAAATTGGGAACAATATTTCTTTATATTTTAGTAGCAACTATTGGTATGAAAATGGATATTAAAGAATTAATTAATAACTGGGGAGTTTTTAAATTTTTAATTTCTGTTGGATTAATTTGGATTACTATTCACGCTTTATTTTTACTCATAGTTGCCAAAATAATTAAAGCACCTTTCTTTTATGTGGCTGTAGGAAGTCAAGCCAATATTGGAGGAGCAGCCTCTGCACCAGTTGTTGCCGCAGCATTTAGTCCATCTCTAGCGCCAGTAGGAGTTTTATTGGCAGTATTAGGATATGCAGTAGGTACGTTTGGAGCAATTGCTTGTGCTTTTATGATGCAGTATTTATCTGTGGCGAGTTAAACCAATCCCCAGATACTCTTTCCAAAATAAACATAAGTACCAATCAAAATTGCCTCTCCTAGAAAGATGGCAAGGATGTATTTCGTGAAATTCATTTTGATGCTTCCTGCTATGTAGCAAATTAAATCTGTGGGTACTAATGGGAAAAAGGCCCAACCTAAAACAATCCAAAACCCATGTTGGTTTAGTTTTTCAATTATTTTGTCAGATTTTTTAGAATGGTTTTTACCAAATAATTTATCAAATTCTAAAAAGAGAGATGCGAAATATAAATAGGTAGCTGTAATTACAATTCCTGTAATTGAAATAAAAAACACTAAAAAAGATTGACTAGGGAATAATAATATTCCTGCCAATACAAATGGAGTAGAGGGCAAGAGAAAAATCCCTCTGACTAAACTTAAAATTACATAAACCAATAAAAAATGGGAAGATTGGCTTTGAATAAAATGGTAAAGAGATTCTTTAGAAAACCAATTTGGGTGTAAAAAAAATAGCACTAATCCAATAAGAATTAGTGCTAATCAATTTAGTCTTATTTTTTTTTACTCAGCAAGGTGAAGAAGATCTTTCTTCTTTAATAAATCTTGTACAGACTCTCTCACGTCTTCATCATCCACACAACAATCTACTGGGCAAACTGCCGCACACTGTGGTTCTTCATGAAATCCTTCACATTCTGTACATTTATCTGGAGAAATAAAATAGACATCCATATCTACCGGTTCTTGATATTCGTCAGCATTTACTTCTTTTCCATCATATAATTTCACCATTCCTTTCAGTCCAGTTCCATCAGCAAACTTCCATTCTGCTCCTCCTTCATATATTGCAGTATTGGGACATTCTGGCTCGCATGCTCCGCAATTAATGCATTCGTCTGTTATAATTATTGCCATTGTATTGTTCTAATTTTTACAAAATTAATACAATATGAATGGATAGTCTACTTTTTTAACAGATATTTTACTGATTATTGTTAATTAGACTAAAGAAAACAAACTTGTTGCCTAAAAAAAATGTGAATCCTAAGTTTAGTTTCTATCTTTGCAAAATGAATAAGGAAGAAAGAAAAAACAGTTTTATTCAATTGGGATTAATTCTGAACCATTTTACAGAGAACACACCTTGGAGAGATTTTAGTTGTGGACTTACCAAAGAAGAATACGACTCTTTCAATGAGTTGATTCTGAAGACAAGAATTTACAACCCTTGGTTTACAGAGCATAACATAAGGAAGTCAATTTCTGGAATTGTGTCTATGTTACAGAAAGAGGAGTTGGAAAACTGGATGAATGATTATAATTTTGAAGAAAAATCGCCAAAGAATGTAGGTGTAATAATGGCAGGAAATATTCCATTGGTTGGGTTTCACGATTTTTTATGTATTTTAATTTCTGGAAATAAAATAAAAGCGAAATTATCTAGCGAAGATAATTTGTTACTTCCTTTTGTTTCGAAGCTATTAATGAATCTAGACGAAAGGTTTGCCGATAGAATAGAATTTATTCACCAATTGAAAGAATATGAAGCTGTAATTGCAACAGGAAGTGATAATTCTGCCAGATATTTCGAAAGTTATTTTAGTAAAGTTCCTCATGTAATAAGAAAAAACAGAACTTCAGTTGCAGTTATTTCTGGAAATGAAACCGAACAAGAACTGAATGCATTTGCCGAAGATGTATTTCTTTATTTTGGAAAAGGATGTAGAAACGTAACTAAAGTAATTGTGCCAAAAGGATACGATTTGAATAATTTATTCAAAGCTTTTTATCCTTACAAAGAAATTGTGAATCATAATAAATATGCGAATAATTACGATTACAACAAGGCCATTTATTTAATGAATCAGACAGAGTTGATAGAAAATGGATTTTTATTAATGAAAGAAGATGAATCGCTTCACTCTCCATTGAGTGTGCTAAATTATCATTATATTCATAATCAAAACGAAGTAGATAATTACTTAGAACAAAATAAAGAAAACATACAGTGTGTGGTCGGTACAGATTATGTTCCTTTTGGAAAAGCTCAATCTCCTTCTATTTCTGATTATGCTGACGGAGTGGATACGATTCAATTTTTATTATCACTAAATTGATTTTATCTTTGTAAGGTGTTTTAAAACAGGATTAACCTGAATTGGACACTAAGAATAAAGGAATAAAACAAATTGGCATAATTATAGCTTTACAGTATTTCAAATATAAATAATCGCATTATGAAAACAATATTACATTTAAAATTAGCCCTAATATTAGTTCTTGTGTTGCCACAAGTAGCCAGTTCTCAATTTACAAATCACGAGAGAGATACCAAGTGGAATATAGGTTTTAATATGGGAGCTGTTTGGCAAGATAGCGATATCAAGTTAGATAGACCGGGTTTTGGTTATGGATTTACTATTGGTAAAGGGATTTACGAATCCCCAGGAAAATTCTGGAGTGTAGATGCACGTTTCAGATATATGAAAGGATTTACTTTTGGTCAAGAATTGACAAAACTAGACTCTATAGATATTATAGATAATACGATTTATTCGTCTAACCCTTCCAATTATAAAAATACATTAGGGTATACTTATTTAAATAGTAAAACTATGATTCATGACTTCTCTTTAGAAGCAGTTTTGAATTTTCATATGCTAAGAGAAAGAACAGGAGTTTTACTTTCTGTATTTGGAGGTATTGGTGTAACAGATTATAAAACAAGAACAAACTTGTTAAATTACAGGAATTTCAATAAAATTTATAATTACAATACTCTAGACCTTAATAATGTCTCAAAAAGAGATTTAAGAAATTTACAAGATGATGAATACGAAACTCGCGCTTTGTACAATGATGAAGATGCCACAACTGTAAGATTTATGCCTTCTTTGGGAATTGGTTTAGGATACCAAATTACTCCTCAATGGTCTTTTGGATTTGAGCATAAAGTAACATTTGTTTTACAGGATGAATTTGATGGTTTAAAAAGAGATGGAACTGAATTTTTACAATGGGGGAATAATGATAAATACCATTACTCATCTGTATTTCTTAGATTAAATATATTTAGAGGAGGAGATTATTCTGATCCAGTTTCTAGTGATAAATGTCCACCTCCGTATATTAAAATTACTGACGTACCTAATAACTATGTTGTGAATGAGCAACTATTATCAATAAGAGCAAGAGTATCTAAGATAAAGAATAACAATGATATTATTTTGGTTTCTAACGACCAAATGTTGCAAACTACTTACAATAAAAATACAGATTACGTTACTGGAAATGTAATGTTGGTAGAAGGTGAAAACAAAATACTGTTTATTGCTACTAACTCTTGTGGAGAATCTATGGATAGTGTAATTATTATTTACAACCCAGAATCTTGTCCTAAAGCTTTAATTACTATTACAGAACCAACTGATGTTTTAACTACTAAAAAAGCAAGATTAATTGCTAAAGTACTACAATTACAAGGAGGTACTTTACAGGTGAAACTAAACAATACAATTATTACTCACCAATATAATGCGAATAGTAGAGTATTAACTGCAGATTTGGAATTGAGTGTCGGAGCTAATGTTGTTTCTATACAAGCAATTAATAAATGTGGAGATACAACCGTATTCAAAAATATAGAGTACAACTGTATTCCTCCAACTGTTGTGATTACATACCCAGTGAGTGGAAAAAAATACGAGAGTCAATCGAATGAAGTTAATTTTACTGCAACCGCAATAAATATTTCTGAACTTAGTCAGATTCAAGTTTTAGTGGATGGAGTTGTTTTAAGACCTGCTTTTAATAAATCTACTGGAGTAATTTCTGGAAGATATGATATGAAAGAAGGAAGTAATACAGTGTCTGTAAAAGTGACTAACGATTGCGGAACTCAAACAAAAACGATTCAGTTTACTTATGAAAAGCCTTGTTTGTTTCCAGTCGTATCTATTTCTTCACCACGAAATAACCAAAACGTAACGAGTTCTTCGGTAACTATTACTGGAGGTGTAACTAACATTAAAAGTAATAGCAATGTACAATTAAAAGTAAATGGAGTACTAGTGAATTCTAATTTTAATAATGGAAGACTATCTACTGTTGTTAATTTAAGAATGGGGGCTAACACGATTCAATTGTCTGGAATGAATGAATGTGGAACTGACAGTGAGATTATTAATATTACTTACAATTGTCCTAAGCCATTTGTGAACATAACATCTCCTTCAAATGGGAGTAGTCTCTCTTCTGGAAATACTACTATTACAGGAACTGTTTCTAATGTTTCTTCAAAAAGTCAGATTAACGTAACTGTAAACGGAAATACTATACCTTTTACATATACTACCAATAGTAAAACTTTTAGTGCATCAGCAAACTTTATAAGTGGTCAAAATGTGATTGTGGTAAATGCCAATACAGCTTGTGGAATTGATTCCAAAACAAGTATAATTTCTGTGAGTGCACCATGTCCTTCGCCAGCAGTTAGTATTTCATCTCCACAAAATGGAAGTAATTTTTCTAATTCAGTTATATCCTTAACAGGAACTGCAATGAATGTGTCAAACCAATCTCAGATGAGAGTGGCATTGAATGGAGTGAATCAATCTTTCAGTTATAATTCCGGAAGTAGAACTTTTAACTCTAGTTTAAATTTAAGATCAGGAAACAATACTATTGTAGTGTCTGCAACCACAAACTGTGGAATGGATAGTAAATCGATAAATATTTCTTACAATGCACCATGTCCTTCGCCTTTAGTTTCTATCTCTAGCCCAAGAAATGGATTAAACTCAACCTCTGCAACTGTTTCTTTTTTAGGAGCTGTTAAGAATGTTACTTCTTCTAGTCAAATTACTTTGAAAGTAAATGGAGTTTTAGTAAATAAGAATTTTAATGCAACAACAAAAATTGTATCGACAACTTTGAATTTAAAACAAGGAGCCAATACAATTGAGTTAAGTGCAATAAATTCTTGTGGGGCGGATAATAAAGTGATTTCGATTTCTTTTAGATGTCCATTGCCAATAATCAATATTGCTTCTCCTAATACTGGGATGGGGTATACAACTAATCCAATAACTTTTTCAGGATTTGTAAGTGGGGTTTCG
>CAJJDF010000011.1 GCA_905182785.1 uncultured Flavobacteriales bacterium | reverse complement strand
AACTAGTTAATATAATTCAGATTATCAATGTTTTACCATAAAAAAATCCCCTTGTGAAATTTCACAAGGGGATTTTTTAAATTTATTTAAAAAGAGAAATCCGTTATTGAATAGAAATCTTTTTAGTAATTTTTTCTGTTCCATTAGAAACAACTACTGCATAAATTCCTTTAGCAGCCCCAGTCATATCAACTTCTTTGTTGTTTACAAAACTACCTTGAGAGATAACTTGTCCTGCCATAGAATAAACAGAGTAAGAATAATTTTCTTGATTAGTAGAAGTCATTTTAAGAACTCCATAAATAGCAGAAATGTTTATTTCTTCATTAATTGATAATTCATTAACACCAGCTAAAGATCTGTTCCAAATATAACATGCTACATTATTTACTGGAGTAACATCTGTATAAACAGCTGCATCTGGTACAGTGAAAGCACAAACAGTATCTACTTGAGCTGCTGTTGGTTGACTAGCTGGGTTTAAAGTAATTTCTGGGTAATATAGTGTGTCTCCAACAGGAAAACCTGCAGCAGGAATAGTGAAAGCGGCACTACTATATGCTAAAGTTCCATTTACAGTAACTGAATATGGTACTGCATCTCCAGAACTCATTGCAACAGGACCATTATTTATTACTCCAAGTTGAAATTGGATATTCGTACCTGTAACCGGGCTAGTAGTAGGAGATGCGAAAAAACATTCTAAATCAATATTAGTTTGTGAGAATGATGCACTTGCAAGAAGTACAGTAAAAAGTGTTAAAAGTAAATTTTTCATCATATATTTTTTTAATGGTTAAGGTCAAATGTAAGAATTTATGTGAGTATAATCCAATAGAAATGGTTAAAAAATGTACATTTCATTAAAATAAAAAACCCCCTTATGAAAAATATAATTCTACAAAGGGGTTTTTACTTTACTTTTTTTTAGGCGGTTATCTTACAACATAGTTTATTGGCAACACCAATCTTACTCTCACAGGCTTGTGGTTTTGCTCTCCTGGTTCCCATTTTTTAAGTTTTTGTACAGCTTTTAAAGCATCTCTATCAAGAATATTATGTATTCCTCGTTTTATCTTTGCAGAGGAAATAGTTCCATCTATTTCTACCACAAACTCTACATATATTTTACCGCTAACTCCAACCCTGTTTTTCGAAATGTTTTTTGCCAAATCTTTAAACATTTCAGCATCTCCACCTGGGTATTCAGGCATTTTTTCTGCGTAATCTAAAGGAGGTAGGGTTATTTTTTTTGCAGGTTCATTAAAAACTATAACTGCAGTATCTATTCCGTTTACAGGGTCTACAACAGGATCATTGCGAACGATTAATCTCTTTACTGTATCGTCAATAATGTCAGTTATGATGAATGTATCTATAATTGGATTTTGATTCTCTGGAGGTGTTTTTACGGGTTGAGGTCGAATAATTTCAAATTCCTTCACAGCAGGTTCGTGCTCTATTAATTCTCCAACTTCCATAGTAGGTAAGGTGTAATTAATATCATGATTTGCCCATTCAAAAGCCATTAGTAATAATCCTAACGAAGTTAATAGTCCAAATAAAAAGATACTTTTCTTTTTATTTTCTAGGCTAGCCTTTTTTGATTTTTTGATTTCCATAATGTTTCGGTTTTTAAATTAGTACCTGGTCGGAAACAGACGATTTTTATAAATTGAATTATTTTTGATGTAATTTTTGTTTACTTTTTATGAGTTGATGCCTTAGCATCATTCGATTAAAAATAAATGAAAAGAACGCAAAAAGAAACAAATTTAATTTTGGTGTGTTTCTGGTCAGGTGCTAACAAGTTTATACTGTTCATTACACTTCAATTACCGTTCCGTTCATTAACAATCCGTTAACAAGTTATTTTAAGGCAGTGATTAAAATAGGAAAGGCGAATAATTATTGAAAAAGTCATCCTGAACTGGTTTCAGGATTTCACAGAGAATAGTTCACATTACTGGTAAACGTGGAAATATTTCAATGAATGGAGATTCCGAAATAAATTCGGAATGACGCTACTGTTTTTGCTATTAGGCGATTACTTCACCATTAACTTAAATCCTTTTCCGTGAATATTTACAATCTCTACTTTATCGTCTTGATTCAAATATTTACGAAGTTTGGTGATGTAAACATCCATACTTCTACCGTTAAAATAATTGTCGTCTCCCCAAACAGCTTTTAGTAAATCATTTCTATCTACTTCTTTGTTAATGTTTTTACATAATATTTTAAGTAATTCACTTTCTTTGGTCGTTAGCTTTTGCTCATTCCCTTGAAAAGAAAGAATACGAGTGTTAAAATCAAATAAATAATTATTGACTGAGTACAAATGATTTTCTTCTTGTTTGTTGGTTCTTTTAAGAATAGCGTTCACTCTCGCCATCAGCTCATCCATGCTAAATGGTTTTGTGAGGTAATCGTCAGCACCAATTTCAAAACCTTTAAGCTTATCTTCTTTCATGCTTTTTGCAGTAAGGAACAAAATTGGAATCTCTTGGTCAATTCCTCTAATGTCTTTTGCCACAGCAAAGCCGTCTTTTTTTGGCATCATTACATCTAGAATCACAAAATCAAATGTATCCTTAGTAAAAGCCTTGTAGGCTTCTTCTCCATCCACACTCAAAGTACAAGCGTAGCCTTTTGCACGAATAAATTTACTCAATAACATCCCTAAATTTGGATCATCTTCGGCAAGTAATATTTTAGTAGGTTCCATTTGTTTGTGATTTTTTCTTAGTAATTTATTTGTTCAAGGGAAGCGTTATGATAAACGAACTTCCTTTGTATTTAGTGCTTTTTACAGTAATATTCCCTCCGTGCAATTCTACAATAGATTTCACATAATTGAGCCCTAGCCCAAATCCCTTTACATTGTGTAAATCGCCAGTAGGGACTCGGTATAGTTTTTCAAAAATTTTGTCTAGATTTTCTCTACTAATTCCTATCCCATTATCGGTTACAGTTACAATGTAATTGTTAATTGTTTTTAGCGTAGAGATTGTGATTTTTGGAATTTCTGAAGAGTATTTTATAGCATTGTCAATCAAGTTTTGAAACACATTGGTCATGTGTTGATTATCCCCTTCAAAAATTAATTCTGGCAAGTCATTTTCAATTTTTATTTCGCCACCCAGTTGCGATATTTTAAGAGAAAAATTATCTTTTACTCTATTAAGAACATCCAATAAGTTTATTGGCTCTTCGTTCAGTTTTACTTGTCCTTTGTCCAATATCGCAGTTTTAAGAACCGTATCTACCAAACCCTTTAATCTAGCGTTCTCATCTTTTATCATTTCAATAAACGTTCCTTGCGATTCGGGGGAATTCATATCCGAGTCTGTCAAAGCCTCACAAGCTAACTGAATCGTAGAAATAGGAGTTTTTAACTCATGAGTCATGTTGTTTATAAAATCATTCTTGATTTCAGACAATTGCTTTTGCTTATAAATAGTGTTTACTGTGAAATAAAAAGCATAAATTACAGTGAGAATCAATAATAAGGATATGCTAAGTATTAAAAACATTTTCCTGAAAATATAGCCGTTTTTTTTAGGGAAAAAGATACTGATAAAGGGCTGTTTAAGCATAAAGTCATCTACAAAAAACTGAATATTTATCCCTTTTGTAATAAGCTGTTTGTTAAAAGCTGCTGTCATGCTATCTTGTTTGTAAAGAGAAGCTCCAGTAGTTGCGTCATAAACACCAAAAACATAGTCGGTATTTATTCCCCTTTTTAGCATTTCGTTTTTTATCAAGGAATCAAGCTGTTTCTCAGTAATTTTTTCTGATACTTGTTGAAAAGGAGTGTTGCCGAGCATGGCACTTATCAATTGATTAATATCCGTAACAGTGGGATCCAGTTGCTTTTGTCTTTGATAAAAAATCTCTTCTTGGTTTGCTCTTACCACTTTTGGGATTTGCAGAGTAACCTCCACAAGAGAACCTCTAACCTCTTCATCAAACTGTGATTTTCTTACCTCAATAGCGCTATTTATC
>CAJJDF010000010.1 GCA_905182785.1 uncultured Flavobacteriales bacterium | reverse complement strand
TATTAACAGTAACTGACTTGTACGGTAATGCTTCAACTTGTTCAGCTAATGTAACAGTAGAAGATGATATTGCACCAATAGTTTATTGCCCAGCAGATAAGCAAAGAGTTGTGAAAAATACTAACTGTGCTTATATAGTTGAAGACTTCATAGGAGAAATAGCTATCTGGGATAACTGTTCATCTGATGATGTAGTTTTAACTCAATCACCAGCTGCAGGAACGGAATTATTATTAGAGAACGTTTCACAGACTATTACAATTACTGCAATAGATGCAAATGGTACTGGAAATTCTTCTACTTGTTCGTTTGAAGTTTATGTAAGATGTGTTAAACAACTTGATATACCACAATTTATTTCTCCAAATGGAGATGGATTAAATGATACATGGGAGATTCCAGAACTAGTAAACTACCCAGCAAATACAGTAAAAGTATTTAATAGATGGGGTAACTTAGTATTCGAACAAAAAGGATACTATACAGGATGGAATGGATCAGCTAATGTTAATAGAGGATTAACAAGACTAATGGATAACAAAACGTTACCAGAAGGAACTTATTTCTACATTATTGACTTAGGTGATGGTGGATCTATCGAACCTTACAATGGATTCTTACAGCTTAAGAGATAATATTCTCTTCATAAGTTAAACATTCAATTTCAAAAGCCTTCTAGAAAATTTCTAGAAGGCTTTTTTTTGTTTTTATGTAACTTTTGTCACCTAATAATTATAAGGGAAGAATTATTTTTGAAGTATGATAGAGAAGGTAATATTTATGTTTTTATTCGTATTACTAATTCAATGTAATAATTCAGTAAAGAATGAGATCCGTTTAATTAAAACGAAAGTAGAATTGGGAGAGAAATTATTTTTTGATCCTATTTTGTCATTAGACAAAACAACTTCTTGTGCAAGTTACCACAAACTAGAATATGGATTTTCAGATGTTACTAGTCTTTCGTTAGGAGTGAACGATAGTGTTGACTAGAAATACCCCTTCTGTTATGAATATGGCAAGCAGGGCTCATTATTTTTATGATGGTAGAGCCTCAACTCTCGAAGAATAAGCAATTGGTCCAATAGAAAATCCTGTTGAAATGAATCTTAAAATTGAAGAAGCTGTAAAGAGATTAAATGACTCTGAACTTTATTCTATTTTATTTCTAAAGCTATATGCAGAAGAACCAACAAAAGAAAATTTAGTTATTGCATTAGCTGAGTTTCAAAGAACATTAGAAAGTGATGGTTCTGCTCCTCATGATAAATGGATGAATGATGAAGATTCAGCTGCTTTATCTATTTCACAACAGAGAGGAAGAGAATTATTTTTAGATAAGGCTAAATGTTTTGATTGTCATTTTGGTCCAGACTTCACTGGGGATGAATTTCGTAACATTGGAACCTATGATGAAAAGCAATACAAAGACAAAGGAAGGTTTGATGAAACCAAAGATTCTAATGATTTAGGGAAATTTAAAGTTCCTGGATTGAGAAATATTGCACTCACTGCACCTTACATGCATGATGGTTCTTTAGAGACTTTGGAAGAAGTAATTGAATATTATAGCGATCCTTATATGTTTGTCGAAACTCCAATTAATATGGATTCTATTATGATTACACCTTTGAGATTAACTTATCACGAGAAGGAAGATTTAGTGAATTTCCTTCATTCACTTACGGATGAAACAAGGTATAAACAAAGATAAAACAGTTTTAGTGTAATTTTTTTATCATGTAGTCATGACTTTAAAAAAAAACATTGTCTATTTTTTTCTTCCCTAGTTTTAATCCTTGTAACAATTGATTTTAATGCTTTGAATAATTATT
This sequence comes from uncultured Flavobacteriales bacterium, assembly GCA_905182785.1. Classification (GTDB taxonomy): domain Bacteria; phylum Bacteroidota; class Bacteroidia; order Flavobacteriales_D; family CAJJDF01; genus CAJJDF01. The sequence continues at coordinate 1,283 of CAJJDF010000010.1, read as the reverse complement.
TAAATCGGTTAATACCTTTTTATATTTTAAAATATAATATGTCAACTACAAATCCCATTACTTATAAAGTAACTGCACTTGGAAGAGTTTTGTTTTACGACAAGAAATTATCTGTAGATAATTCAATTTCTTGTGCAAGTTGCCGTAAACAAGAATTAGCTCTTGATGATACTGCTCATATTAGTTTAGGAGTAAATTGAACAATCCAGGAGATACTTTTTAGATTGGTAAATTTTAGATTTGCTCTAGAAGATAAATTATTTTGTACGAAAGTCCAAGTTACCTAAAAGTATAAACGAATATGGAAATCCAGATAATTTTATTTTTACATGAAATTATCTGGATTTCCATATTTAGATTCTTTAAGAAGAAAATTAGTCTATCAAGACTATTACAAAGGATTGTCTGCTTTCGTCTTTTTAGATAATTTAGTTACATAAACTAAAACCCAAAAGCTCTTAGCGTAGTTTATAAGAAGTATACAATCTTTCGATTCACAGTTTGACACGATATTAGCACAAGCTACAAAGTGGAGTAATACATTTACACTTAACAGGAATTATAAAATGAAAAATTAATCATTTTGAGAGTGGATTTATTGGAGTTCAATACCATAATCTTTAAAAGATTGGGAGAATTGATTTATTAATCCAATGACTTGAATGAATCTTTGGATGTTATATACAAAGGTCAAGTTTTAACAACTGGAGCCTATATATGAAACCTAACTTATATGTACGGTGTTATTGCTAACGACTAAGTTTAGACACTTAAACGTGCTCAAGCAGTTTATCCAACACTCCCTTCTAAGGATATCTCAAGTAACTTTTGAGCTTCCACTGCAAATTCCATAGGTAATTTGTTCAAAACATCTTTAGCGTAACCATTTACAATTAAGCTGATCGCTTTTTCTTCGCTAATTCCTCTCTGTTTGCAATAAAATAGTTGTTCTTCCCCAATCTTAGATGTAGTAGCCTCGTGTTCTATTTTGGAACTGCTATTATGACATTCGATGTATGGGAATGTATGTGCTCCACATTCATCAGTCATTAGCAATGAATCACATTGCGAGAAGTTACGAGAGTTGGTTGCATTTTTATTTATCTGAACCAATCCTCTATAAGAATTTTGACTTTTCCCTGCCGAAACTCCTTTAGAGATAATTGTACTTTTAGAGTTTTTTCCTAAGTGAATCATTTTAGTCCCAGTGTCAGCCATTTGGTGATTATTGGTAACTGCAATAGAATAAAATTCACCTATAGATGAGTCTCCTTTAAGAATAC
>CAJJDF010000009.1 GCA_905182785.1 uncultured Flavobacteriales bacterium | reverse complement strand
GTATATACAGCTGCTGGTTTGTTTCAAATAAAACTGCAAGTAAAAAATAGCTTTGGTTGTATTAGTGATTTTTACGACACAGTAATTGTACTGCCAAACCCTGTTTCAACCTTTATGGCAGATACTATTTGTTTGAATAACCCTACTTTATTTACTGATTTATCTTCTGGATCGAACTTATCGTGGGATTGGAGTTTTGGAGATGGAAACACTTCTACAGTTCAAAATCCTACTCATGTTTATGGTGTTGATAGTAGTTTTAGGGCCATTCTTAACGTAAAAACACCTTTTGGGTGTAGCGACAGTTCAAGTAAAACGATATTAGTTTTACCAATTGTTTCTGCTCAATTTCATTCTTCTTTGGCTTGTGTGGGAAGAGTAATAAATTTTACCGATTCTAGTTCAGGAACACCAAGTGCTTGGAATTGGAGTTTTGGTGATGGAAATATTGCTGCTATTCAAAACCCTACTCATATTTATACAGCTACAGGAAATTATACTATAACACTTATTGTTTCAAATGTCTCTGGTTGTTCAGATACCATTTCTCATGTAATTTTTGTTAATTCTATTCCTGTTCCAAACTTTACTGCAGATACAATTTGTATTGGGGGTGGTATGATGTTTAATAACCTTACAACAAATATTCAACCAATAACCTCTTATTTTTGGGACTTTGGGGATGGAAACTCTTCTATTGTAAATAATCCGTCTTATACTTATGCAACACCAGGTGTTTATCTTGTTACATTAACAGTTACAAATAATGGAGGTTGTGATAGCAGTATTACAAAACCTGTTCTGGTAAACTCAATCCCTTTTGCTGACTTTACTCATGATACTGTTTGTGTTGGTTTAGCAACAACTTTTAATGATGCATCTTCTGGAGCTCCTGGGTTTTGGAAATGGAATTTTGGAGACTTTTCTCCTGTCGACAGTACGTCTGGCTCTTCAGTAACTCATGTATATGCAACAGCAGGGTTGTATACAGCTACTTTAAACATAAAAGGTGGTGTAAATGGATGTGAAGCACAGTCTATAAAATACATTACCGTATTTGGTGGTGTTGATGCTTCTTTCGTGGTTTCTACTCCTATTTGTGAAGGAACTTCTGTTCAGTTTGTAAATAACTCAACTTCTTCTGGTGCCGCAATAATTAATACCTCTTGGGTTTTTGGTGACGGAAATACTTCTGGTATAAATAATCCTATTCACACATATGCATCTTCTGGAGTTTATAGAGTTGCTTTATCAATTATTTCTAATCAAGGATGTATAGATACGGATTCAAGTAGTGTTGTGGTAAATGCTTTACCGGTTGCAAAATTTGACTTTACAAAAAATATTTGTCTCGGTTTTCCTACTAATTTTTATGATTCATCTACTATTTCTGTCGGGTCTATTTCTCAATGGAATTGGAGTTTTGGAGACGGAAATGCCGATACTCTTAAAAATCCATTTAATGCATATGGTTCGCCCGGTACTTACCTGGTAAACTTACAGGTGACTAGTGATTCGGGGTGTAATGATGTTATTTCTAAAAACCTTACAATAAACACTGAGTCTGTTGTTGGCTTCACTTATAATTCGGTTTGTGTAGGGAATACTATTTCTTTTAAAGATGTTTCTACAATACAATCTCCCGATTCTATTGTTGCGTGGTATTGGGAATTTGGAGATGGAACTAATTCATCTTTACAAAATCCTAATCACCAATATCTTGGAAATACACAAAGTTATAGTGTGAAATTAACCATTACTTCTGTTCATGGTTGTTTGAATGATACGACTATTTTAGTTTCTTATTTGCCTGTTCCTGCTTTCAATTATGGTCCACAGTTTTTTGGGTATTGCGAGGATGAAACAGTTGTTTTTTATGACAGTTCGGTCATTGTGCCTCCTACAACTATTGTAAGTTGGGAATGGACCTTTGGTTGTGGACACAAGGCTTTTATTCAAAACCCTTCTCATTTTTTTGATTCTGCTGGTAGTTATACTATAAAACTAAAAACAACTTCTAGTGATGGTTGTGTGTTTTACGATTCTTTACTTGCTCCGCTTATTATTTATCAAAAACCTATTGCTGATTTTTTAACAGCTCCGTCTGTTGTTTCTGTTTTTAGACCAGAAGTGTTTTTTGATAATAAAACTAATGGAGCCTTAAGTTATTTTTGGGATTTTGGAGATGGAACAACTGCCACTGATGATTTTCCAACACATATGTTTCCAAATATTGTAGGTTATTACACAACAGTTCTGTATGCTTATTCTGCTTTTGGTTGTGTCGATTCTACTTCTCAAACTATTTATGTAAAAGATGAATTCACTTTATATGCTCCCAATGCTTTTACTCCTGACAAGGATTTTAATAAATTATTTATAGTAAAAGGATATGAAATAAATGATTTTCATTTAAAAATATTCAGTAGGTCGGGAGAACTTATTTTCGAAACTAGTGATGAAACAGAAGGATGGAATGGAAAACACAATGGAAAAAATTGCCCTATTGGGGTTTATATTTTTGTAATTCAAGCAAAAGATAACATAGGAAATAGCCATTATAAAAAGGGTCATGTTACGCTTATTAGATAAAAAAACTAAGTTTAATCCTTTTTTTATTTTTAGTGAGTAATTTTTTTAAAAGCGTCATCAAAGTCTACTTTGTTTTTTACAAACTCTATCGTTTGGTCGTAAATCTCTTCTGTTCTTTCTTCCGAGTACCCCAAACCAATTGCAAATCTATGAATCAACTTGTCTTGCTTTTCTCCAATAATTCCATCAGAGAGCATCATTTGAATAAGTCTAAAAAATCTTTTATATCTATCTTCTCTATCAACAGGGGGATTTATTGGATGTTTTCCTGAGTTATAAATTAAATCCTTTAATTCATTATTAGATATACTAAGTCTTTTTGCAAACTTTTCTAATAATAATATTTCTTCCTCCACTAATTCTCCATCTGTTAGTGCAACTTCTACTAAGTTTTCTAAGTGAGAAATATTCATCTTTTGTTGTCCTCCTTGGTACGCATCTGATATTGACATTCTATTTTTTTTTAAATTTTTACAAATATATTTTTATTTTTCTCTTAATTCTAATTTTTATACATCTCTGTGTATTTTATTAGTGTTAATCGTTTCATTATATTTTAGTTAGTTCTGTAACAATATTTAATTTTATAAATGTATCTAACATTTATAAAATTCTAATAAAATAATATTCTAATAAAATTAGAATATTATTTTATTCTATCTCTTCTTTAAATGCCGGTTTTATTTTTTTTCCGTCTGTTTTTATCAAAACATTATTTCTATAAATAAATATAACTAGTATTTCTCCATTTTCGTTATATCGAACCCATTTTCCTTCCTTTTTTCCAAGATTATAATTTCCAATCCATTTTTTATTTCCGTTATAATGATAATAATTATGTTTTTCTACGGGTTTACCATTTTTATATTTTCCTTTAAAATAAATTTGCTTATTGTCGTAATAATGAAGCCATTCTCCTTCTTTTTCTCCATCACTATACTTTCCAATTTCAGTATGATCTCCAACCTGGTAAAACCAATTCCCGTCTTTAAATCCATTTAAATAATCCCCTTTTGTTAAAATTTTTCCTTCTTCACTGTATTCTATAAATTCACCATCTTCTTTTCCGTTTCGGTAATATTCTTCTCTATGTTTTGATTTATGTTTGTAATACCACACCCATTTTCCTGAATGATTTCCTTTATTAAATTTTCCTTCTTGCTCTAATTCTCCAGTTCTATAATAATAGTACCATGTGCCTGTTTTTCGGTCATTGTTATATTTTCCTTTTCCTATTATTTTTTCTCCTTCGTAATAAAACTTCCATTTTTCTTGTCTTAACCCTTCTTTATCAATTATTCCTTCTGCAAATAAAGTGTCATTCTTAAAAATTTTTGTAATAATTACATCTCCATTTTTTTTATATTCTTGTGTTATTCCTTGTCTTTTTCTATTATTATTTTTTGCAATTGTGAAATGTAATTCACCTGTTGAATAATATTCTTTATATAGTTCTACAAATTTAAGTTCTTCAGCATCTTGCTTTAGTTCATTCATATTGTATTTTTTTAATTCATTAAGCTCACCATTATATTTATATTGTTTAAATATTCCGTTTTTTTTTCCGTTTTTGTAAGCTCCTTCTTCAATTAAAATACCACTTGCACTATATTTTTTCCATACTCCCGTTTTATTATTATTTCGGTCAAATCTATTTATCTTTTCTCTTCTAATAAGTTTTCCTTTATTGTAATTAAAAATTGAAATAACAACAGAGTCTTTATCAAGTTCATATGCTTTTCCGTGGTAATTCCCATTCAAATAGAAATACAAAAATTGTAATTCTCCTGAAGAATAATATTTTTTTTGTTCTCCTTGTAATGTGTCGTTTTTATATACTGATTTAGAGTAAATTAAACCAGAATCTATAAATTCTAAAAAATCTCCATTTCTTTTATTTTTTTCGTAGTTAACAACTTCTTTTAAAAACCCTTTTTTGTAGAATTTCCAAGTGCTATCAAGCATAAAAAATTTTCGATTTCCCTCTGATTTTATTAATCCATTTTTTTCGTAGTTCTTCCAATAACCGTTTGGTTTTCCGTTTTTTAAAAACCCTTCAGCCGAAATTGAATCATTTTCATACCGAAAAGTATTGAACCCGTTTGGGTTAATATTTTGTGAATAAAAACTATGGCAGACAAAAACCAATGCTGTAATTAAAATTATATTTTTACTTTTATTTTTCATATTTCTATTTCCAAAGATACTTCAATTTTTTTCTATTCTTTTCTATCAATTACTTTCTCAGTTTAGTTATATATATATTAAATAATTTAATTAAAGAATATGTTATTATTATAAGAGCTGTTAATTCTGTGAACAAAAAAAGTTAATTTAATTTGCTTTAATTAAATTTCATAACTTTTAAACAATCAATTAACTTAAACCTAACATTCTTTTTTTTATTTTAAAATATTAATTATCAGTTGTTAATTAATTAATTTAATAATTATTTGATTCATTTATCACAATTACCATTTACTATAGATTTTAGTTTTTGTTAACTAAATTTTATAATTTAAGCTATCTTTATTTATTGAAAACATAAGCATAAATACCTTATAATTTTATTTTGTTATTAGGATAATATTTTCAATTGCAATAATAATTGTAAATAGAAAGATTTTTTTTTATAAGATATGAATACAAATAATAGTTCTTAACTTTTTAACGGTTAATAAGATTAAACTATAAAACATTAATAATAAGAGAACTAAAAATAAATATATTTTCAATGTTTACAACCATAAACTTTATGTTTATAACCAAATTAAACCACTTTAAAACAATATAGTAATATGAATTTTGTATTAGGATCTGATCATGCAGGGTATGATTTAAAAGAAAAAATTAAAGTTATTCTTAAAGAAAAAAACATTGGATTTGAAGATATTGGACCGTTTTCAGAAGATAGTGTTGATTATCCCGATTATGCGCATAAGGTAGGAAACGCTATTCAAAATAAAGATTATAGCATGGGAATCGCTATTTGCGGAAGTGGAAATGGGATTAATATGACTGTAAATAAATACAAAGATGTAAGAAGTGCACTATGCTGGAATACAGAAATTTGCAAATTAGCAAGGGAACATAATAATGCAAATGTATTAGCAATTCCTGCTCGTTTTATATCAGAAAATTTAGCATTACAAATTGTAGAGACATTTATTAACACCAAGTTTGAAGGAGGAAGACACGAAAGAAGAGTAAATAAAATTTAATTATGAAGTATATCTTATTACTAACAGCATTCTTTTTTTCATTTTCTTGTTCTGTATATAAGAACGCATATAAAATAAAAAAGAATCCGAAAGTAGAGGAATATGCAAATTCAATTACAGCTAAAGAGTTAAAACAACACCTTTCTGTTATAGCTTCAGACGAATATGAAGGAAGGGAAACAGGAAAAAAAGGTCAGATAATGACTGCTGAATACCTAAAAAATGAATTTAAAAAAGATGGTATAGCTCCAGGAAATAATGGAAGTTATTTTCAAAACTTTCCTTTATTAGAAACATTTATCCCAGATGCAAAAATTAGTCTACATGGAAATAAGTATGAGTTTTCTAAAGATTTTTATTTTTTTAATTCCTTAATAAACATGAAAGGATTTAAGGTTAATACAAATGAAATTATTGATTTGAATTATGGAATTTTTGATAAAAATAGAGACGATTATAAATCTAAATCAATCCAAGGAAAAACAGTATTAATTAGCCTTGATACCCTAGAAAATTACGAGAACTGGAACTGGAGAAAGAAACTACAAATAGCAAAAGATAAAGGAGTAAAAACTGTTTTATTTACGTCAAAAAACTTTAGGAGTAACCTTAGAAGGCTAGATCATTTTTTAAATAAATCTTCTTTAAAACTGGTTCCAAAAAAGAAGAAAAAAGAAAAAGGGAACACATTATTTCTGTTTATTTCTGAGGAATTAAAAAAAGACGTTATCACTAGTATAGAATCAGGAGCAAGCCTGATTAACCAACCTAATTATAATAGCTTTTTGTTAGACTATACAAACAAAAACGGCATTGTAAACACAAGTAATGTTCTGGGCTTTGTAGAAGGGACTGACCCAGAATTAAAAAAGGAAATTGTAATACTTACCGCACACTACGATCATTTAGGTATAAAAAACGGAGAAGTTTATAATGGGGCAGATGACGATGGAACAGGAACGGTTGCTTTATTAGAATTAGCAGAGGCATTTCAAAAAGCTAAAAATGATGGGAATGGACCAAAAAGGAGTATTTTAATTATGCCCGTATCGGGCGAAGAAAAAGGTCTGTTGGGATCTAAATATTATTCAGAAAACCCTGTTTTTCCTATATCAAATACTATTGTAGATTTAAATATTGATATGATTGGTAGATTGGATGAAAACCACACACATCCAAATTATGTTTACTTAATTGGAGCAGATAAAATAAGTAGAGAACTACACGAAGTAAGTGAAGCGGCAAATAAAACATATTCTAACTTAGAGTTAGATTATACGTTTAACGAAGAAAACGATCCAAATAGATTTTATTATAGGTCAGATCACTATAATTTTGCACAAAAAGGCATTCCAGTTATTTTTTATTTTAGTGGTGTTCATGAAGATTATCACAAAGCAACTGATGAGATAGATAAAATAATGTTTGATAAGGTAGAAAAAATCACTAAACTGGTATTCTACACTGCTTGGGAGGTTGCAAATAAACCGGCAAGATTAATAATTGATTAATTTGTAATCAAAACATGATATAATTTAATTAAAATGAAACTACTGTTCTGTTTCTTAATAGTAACCAGTTATTCTATTTCTCAGAGTAATAAGGATACTATTATATTTTCACACACTTCAGGAGTTTATAGCGATTCTATTTTATTAAATATTTCAAACCTAAATAAGGATAAAATCTATTATTCTAAGAATGGAGATTATCCAAGTATAGAATATAAAGAACCAATACCTCTAAAAAAATCAACAACAATAAGAGTTAAAAATAGAAATACCTTAATAGGATATACAAGGAACTTTCTATTTCCAGGACGTAAAATAAACTTACCAATTATATGTATAACAGTTAAACCCTCAGATCTTTATGACTCCTTAAAAGGCATATATGTTAAAGGGCTAAATGCATCAAAAATCTCACCCTATAAAGGAGCAAACTTTCATAAAAACTGGGAAAGAACAGCTTATTTAGAGTTTATTGATACTAACAACAAAGTAGGGTTTAATCAAAAATTAGGAATTAAAATATTTGGACAATTTAGTGCTATGTTGCCACAAAAATCCTTTTCTCTTCATGCAAGAAAGAAATACGGAAAAGAGAAAATTAAATACCCTTTATTTCCGGATTTACCGTTTAAAAAATATAAATCAGTTGTATTAAGAAATTCTGGTTCTGACTTTTGTAGTACTCATTTTAGAGATATAATGATGACTAGCTTGGTTAAGAATTTTAATATTGAAACACAAGCCTATCGTTCGTGTATTGTTTATCTGAACGGAGACTATTGGGGAATTTACCATATTCGCGAAAAAATAAACGAACACTTTATAAAGCAACACTTTAAATTAGATAAAGATAGTATTGCAATTATGAAGCACAGAAGTGATGTGCAACATTACGGAAGGTTGAATTATAATAGAATTTTAAAATTCATTAAAAAATCTGATTTAAAACAAGATTCTAATGTGGTTAAGTTGTCTAAACTAATAGATATAGACAACTATTTAGACTACAATATTGCTCAGGTTTACATAAGTAATATTGACGCTGGAGGAAATATAAGATATTGGAGAGAAAGAAAATATGGAGCAAAATGGAGATGGATTTTGTTCGATACAGATTTTGGTTTTGGCCTTAGAAAAACGAATGGAGTCGAGGAAAATACGCTTATAAGATTTACCGAATACAGCTCAGAATTATGGCCTTTTCCTTCTTGGTCTTCTCTGATAATCAGAAAATTATTAAAAAACGAATCAATAAAAAAAAGGTATATTCAAAAATTCACACATTACCTAAACACTACTTTTAAACCAGATAATGTGGTTAACCACATTAATGCAATAGCAAACAATTTAAAGCCAGAGATCCCTTATCATTTTAGAAAATGGAAAAGAAAGCCAACAGGCTGGGAAAATAACGTTAATTATATAATTGATTTTGCCGAAAGAAGACCCGGTTATTTATTTTCTTTTTTAAAAGAGAAATTTCAACTAGACTCCTCTTTTATTATTCAGTTTAATCATAATTCAAATCAAGGATCTGTTTTTTTTGATAGCTACCAAGTTGATTCTGGTTTTACTGGAACCTATTTTAGCACTATTAATTATAAGCTAAATGCCGAACCAAAATTCGGTTATGAATTTTCACATTGGTCAAATGATACAATAAACATAACGGATAAAATACGCTTAAAAAACAACACCGTGGTTTCGGCTTTTTTTATAAAAAAAGGAAATAGTAAATATAGAAATCAAATTTTCATTAATGAAGTTGGCTATAAGGACAACCTATTATCAAGCTATTTGGAAATATTTAACGCAACGGATTCTGTCGTTAATATTTCTAATTGGGTTTTTATAAATGGCGACAAGAAAACTATAATTAAAGAGAATACATTAATTCAAGCGCACTCTTATTATACTTTTTTTAAAGATACGACACAAAGCAATAATGAAATATTAAACTCTCAATTCGGACTTTTTAAAATTAAAAAGAGAAATAAAATTGAGTTATATTCTTCAGAAGAAGAGTTTATAGACTATGTTTATTTAGACGAAACGCTATTAAATAACTCAAATATAATTGAATTAGTAAACACAACAATTAAACACAATTGGACTCCTACAAACCAGAGCACAATAAATAAAATGAATTTAAAACAAGCCGAAAGTAATAAAAACAACAACATTATTCTTACTTGTTTTTTTTCTATAATGAGTCTTATTATCCTCACTCCATTATTTTTATTTTTTAAAAATAGAAAAAGAAGGCGAGATAATTCATCCAAATAAAAAAATAAGTTTAATATATTGCGAACTTTTCAGAGTTTAAAGAAATAAAACGAATCAGAAGTAAGCTATGCTTTTCAAAGCTGACCAAACTAAAAACCAGCCTATTTAAGCGACTTTTAACTCAGCTAAAGCTTCTTTACCCTAAAAAAGGAGAACCTTTTTTAAACGAGCTATTTATTTTCTCCCCGCCTAGCATATAAACAACTATATAGCAACACATTAACCAAAAAAACAAAATATTGTTATTACTTTATAAAGAAAAACCCTCTTTTATGTTCCACGTGAAACAAAAAAGAGGGTTTGTAAAAAGTTTCACGTGGAACAAATACATTAGCGCCCTAAATAAATTAATAAGATATTAATGTCTGAAGGTTTTATTCCTGAAATTCTAGAAGCTTGGCCAATCGTTTTTGGAGAAACATTGCTAAGCTTTTCTTTACTTTCTGTAGAAAGAGAGCTTAGTTTTGAATAGTTAAGGTCTGAAGGTATTTTAGTCCCCTCTAGCCTGATAAGCTTTTCGGCTACGTTTTGCTCCTTAGCAATATAGCCCTCATACTTTATCTGAACCTCAGCCTGCTCTACCACCTCTTCTTTTAGCCCAGAAAGAGAATTAACCTTATCTGTAATTGTGTCTGAGGTAGTAATTACTTCTTTCACCGAAATATTTGGTCTGCTAATTATTTTGTCAAACTTCATTTTTTGAGAAATTGGCGAGCTTTTTTTTCTTTCCAAAATTGGATTAATTAAATTGTGGTCTACGCTTGTTTCTCTTAATAATTTCATAAGAGAGTTCGTTTCGTTAATTTTCTCCTCTATCCTATCCATTCTTTTTTGAGAAGCTAAGCCAAGTTTATATCCTTTTTCTGTTAGCCTGATGTCAGCATTATCTTGCCTTAAAAGTAAGCGGTACTCAGCTCTAGAAGTAAACATTCTATAGGGCTCGTCCGTTCCTTTTGTTATTAAATCATCAATCAGAACACCAATGTAAGATTCTGCTCTTGACAAAACAAAGGGCTCTTTTTCGTATTTCTTGTTGTGTGAGTTTATTCCTGCCATTAAGCCTTGGCAAGCAGCCTCTTCGTAACCTGTTGTGCCATTTATTTGGCCGGCAAAATATAGATTTTCAACTAATTTAGTTTCTAAAGTATAGTTCAGTTGTGTGGGCTGGAAGTAGTCATATTCTATTGCATAACCAGGCCTAAACATCTTCACATTTTCAAAACCAGGAATTAATCTCATAGCATTAAATTGAACGTCTTCTGGCAAAGAGCTAGAGAATCCGTTTACATAAATTTCACAAGTGCTCCATCCTTCTGGCTCTACAAAAATTTGGTGCCTATTCCTCTCAGCAAAACGATCTAATTTATCTTCAATAGATGGACAATATCTTGGCCCAGAGCCAATAATCCTCCCATTGAAAAGAGGAGATTTTTCAAATCCTGTTCTTAAAACATCATGTACAGCTGGATTAGTATATGTAATGTGGCAACTTCTTTGTTTTTTTAAAGGGCTAGTTTCCGTAGAAAAAGAAAATTTTCCTGGATTTAGATCTCCAGGTTGCTCTTCCATTTTAGCAAAATTCAAGGATCTTCCATCTACTCTTGGCGGAGTTCCTGTTTTCATTCTGCCACTTTCAAATCCTAAAGAAACTAATCGTTCTGTAATTCCAGTAGAGGCTTTTTCCCCTGCCCTACCTCCTCCAAATTGTTTTTCTCCTAAGTGAATTTTTCCATTCAAAAAAGTTCCTGCTGTTACAACAACAGAATGAGAATATATTGATATTCCTAACCCCGTCATTACTCCTTCAATTTTATTATTCTTAATAATTAAGTCTGTAACAGTATCTTGCCAGAAATCTACATTTGGTGTGTTTTCTAGTGCCATTCTCCATTCTTCGGCAAATCTTTTTCGATCACTTTGTGCTCTAGGACTCCACATGGCAGGCCCTTTAGATTTATTCAACAACTTGAACTGTATAGCTGTTTTATCTGTAATTATCCCTGAATATCCGCCTAACGCATCAATCTCACGCACAATTTGTCCTTTTGCAATTCCTCCCATAGCAGGATTACAAGACATTTGCGCAATTGTCTCCATATTCATTGTAATAAGTAATACGGACGAGCCTAAGTTCGCAGCAGCAGCAGCAGCTTCACACCCTGCGTGCCCTCCTCCTATTACAATTAAGTCATATTTTTGATGCATATCTTTGTATTTTGTACAAAGATACTCAATAAAGTCGTTAGTAGTTTAATTCTGTTGCTTGCGTTATTTTAGATTTTCTAAGGCAAGATTTTCTGCTTCCTTCATTTTCTTTTTTTCTTTCGAGGTTTTATCTTTAAATCCAATTAAATGAAGGACCCCATGTGCCATAACTCGGTTCAATTCTTCCTGAAAGGGAACTAGAAATGACTTTGCATTTTCAGTCACTCTGTCTATACTAATGAATATATCTCCAGATATTATACCAGTTTTAGTATAATCAAATGTGATAATGTCGGTAAGTGTATCGTGATTTAAATGTTCAATATTTAGCTTTAATAGATAGTCATCTGAACAGAAAATATACGTTAATTCCCCAGAGATTTTCGAGTAATTAGAAATGATGGAGTTAATCCAGCTGGTGTTGTTTTCAATATTATTGATTTGAAAATCAATATCTTCTGAGAAAAAAGAAATATTTTCCAAGTTATGTTATTTTGAATATTAATTCAATTTCTCTTCCTTCTTCATGAAAGTAAATTTCATCTACTAAATTTTTCATTAGAAAAATTCCCCTCCCATTTAATTTATGTAAATTTTCAGGATCTGTTGGGTCAGGAACATTTTCATAATCAAAACCATCTCCTTCATCTTCTACGGTAAAATAAAGTTTTTCATCTGTTTTTTTACAGGAGATTGTTACTTTTTTAGTAGAATCTGCTTTGTTTCCGTGATTTACAGCATTATTTACCGCTTCTGTTATTGCAATAATTACATTTCCATAAGTATCACTTATGTCATTTTTAGAAGAGCTATAAATAGAATCAATGTAACTTGTTACTTTATTTATGCTTTCTTGATTTGAATCAAGAATTATTGTATTTTTTATTAGTGTGTTATCCATTTCAATTGCTTTGATTAAAGTAATCATTCACTCTATTTTTATAATAAGGAATTAAGGAGGGTGGAATAGTCTTTAATTGCTCTAATTCCATCTCTTTTCTTCTATTATACTCCAAAAATTCATTTGGGTTACTAAATCTAAGTGTTTTTACTGAACTAGACTCTCTTTTTTCATCAAACTCTCTTTCTCGAATTGCTTTTTCTGACTTTAAAAGCCTAGTTAAGATCTCTTTTTGTCTTGTAATTGTTTGATTAGTAATGTTATCATTAATAATATCCTCTTCAACTTTTTCTATTTCTATTTCTATTTTCTTTAATTCATTCCCAAGCCCACTTCCGTCTTTATTAAGCTCTTGGCTCATTTCATCCAATGCTTTTCTTAACATAGATTGCTCTGCTGCCATTCTTGCCAACTCCTTACTGTTTTTACCTTCCCCTTCAGATGCCTTTCCTTTTTCCCCAAGTTTACTTTTCAATTTACCTAAAGCCTTTCCTGCCTCTCCTTTTGCCTTTTTTATTCCAGGAAGAATTCCAGGTTTAGGTTTGCTACCTCCAGGGTTGTTACATTCTCCGCTACCTGGTTTTTTTTCTTCAGATGCTTGTTTTTGCATTTCTTTCAAAGCCTCATCCAGTAATAATGCTAAGTTATTAATAGAAGTCATAGCCAATTGTTGGTTTTGAGTTGCTCTGTTTGTACTTCTTTCTCCAATATCCCTCAATGATTGTTTTATTCCATCATTTATTTTATTCATTTCTTTATTTACAATAGGCGCAATCTGTTCTATTCTTTTGCTTAAAGCAAATAAAGAATCCTCAATCATTTTAGCGTCATCTTTTAGCTTAACCTGTTTTTGACCAAGCCTTACATAATTAGGGTCATTAGTATTTGTTACTTTCAAATCAGATAAAACCTCTTCCTGGTCAAAAGAAAGAGCAATTAAGTTTTCTAACAAAGCACGTAAATCTTCCATGTTTTCTTCAGCACTTTCAGCACTGCTACTTTTCATACTTTTAGCTTTTGCTGCAGCACTTTTCATTTTTTTTGCTGCCCCTTTTTGGCTTTTCTGAGCACCTTGCTTTTCGTTTTTATCCAAACTTTCTTTACTCTCCTCCATGTCGTCTTTAGCCCCCTCCTTTTCCTCTTCAATTTCGTTTAGATCCTTTTTCTTATCAAGACCTTCGTTCTTTTCTTTTAATTCATCTAGTTTTTCTTCAGCTTTTTTAAACTCTTCGTTCAGTTTTTCTTGTTCTTCAGATGTGTTTTCTTCTTCTTTCTTTTCAGCCAATTCTTCCTGTTTCTCTGCAAGTTTTTCCATTTCCTCTGCAAATTCATCTAACTTTTCATCCATTTCCATCTGCTTAAACATTTCAAGAGTTCTTTCCATCTCTTTTTTCATGTCTAAGTTTTCTTTATCCATTTCTTCCAATGATTTTTGAAGTTTAGATT
Organism: uncultured Flavobacteriales bacterium; assembly: GCA_905182785.1. GTDB lineage: Bacteria > Bacteroidota > Bacteroidia > Flavobacteriales_D > CAJJDF01 > CAJJDF01. The sequence goes on along the minus strand of CAJJDF010000009.1, from coordinate 29,011 downwards.
TGTCTATCTTCTCCATCATTTTTTCTATCTTCTCCATCAACTTTTCCAGCTCTTCATTCTTTAACTCAGCCATTAATTTATCAAGCTTTTCTTGCTTCTTTATAAGCGCTTCGTTTGGCTCACTAAACCTTTGTTCTTCTTTGTTTTTTTCTTGAGTTTTTTTTCGGATATCTTTGTTCTGTTCGTTTAGCTGTTTTTGTTTAGACAGTAATTCTTTCATCTTCTTCTTGTCCTGCCAATCCATGTTCTTTTTATTCAGAATGGACTCTGTCATTTTCTTTATTTCTTGACGTAATTTCTCAGCATCTTTAATATTTTTCTCAAGCTTATCTTTAATCGATTCACCCTTCTCCTCTTGGTTCTTTTCCAGCTCTTCTTTGGTTGGTGCCTTTATTTTTATTAATTGAGTTCTTGCCGATTTCGCCCCATTCACCCTGTCGTTATCCCACACTTCAAAATAATACTCCAAAGACTCGCCTAATTTCAAATTTACCTCATCCACATCCCACAGATAGTAAAATTGAGATTGATTATAAAAACTATTAAAACCAACAGCTTTAGCCGTAAATTTACCCCTACTTTCTATTGAATCATTTTTAAACTTTCTATATTTAAAAACAAAATTAGAAAACCCATAATCATCACTAATCTTACCCGTGAAATAGAGTAAATTTTCATTTAAACTGTCGGCTTTAGAATCAGCAAATATGGACGGGTTTTGATCCAAAGAGGTTGAGATGTCAAAAACAATAGAATCCCTGTTTTTCATAAATTTATTAGCAACACTAAGTATAAAAGAAGCGTTTTTTCTTACCACTTTTTCAGTGCTAAAGCGGTTTTTAGCAAACTCATTTAATTGAATAACTTTTCCTTTTTCCGAAAAATTAATTTGAGAAGTGTTTTTGGTTTTGAATACCCATTTTAATCTTGTCCCTTGAGGAACAGAAAGGCTATTCACACTCTCTAAAGTTACATCTGATAAACGAGTATAAGAAGGATAATCTACCTCCACTTTATACCCCATAATTACGGGTTTTATAATAGGAGTTATTTCATAAGGAATAGAAGAAAATCCAGCCGCCTCAAGACTAAACACTTTCTTTTCTTGAATGTTTTTAAAAGTATATTCAAATTCAGATTTACTTTTCTTACGCAGTTTTATCGAGTTGTTTTTTACTTTTAAGACTACTTCGTTCGGAAGTTCTAGCCCAATTAATTTCACTAAAAGATTAAAATCCTCATTCTCGACTACCTGCATGTTTTCATTCATAACTTGAAAAACAAAAGGAGCTTCTGGTGCAAATTCTTGCCTATAATTTACAAACCTCTTTGTCCCATCCTTTATGATACTAGCGTTCATAAACAGGATTACAAAAAATAAGAACAAAGGAATTGCAGCATATTTCAAGTACTTTTTGTTCTTTGAAAGATCAATCGCTTTTGCAAAAGGGACAGGCTTTAATTCATTTATTTTTTGATTGATACCGGCTTCTACAAGGTCACTATCCGTATTTTCATTATTTTTAATCAGCTGTAAAGTATTCAGCAATTTATCTTTTACTGATTCAAAATGTGTTCCAATAATTTGTGCAGCCGTTTCGTAATCAATAAACTTTCCTAGTTTGAACAACCTTACCAATGGAATAGTTATGTAATTAACAAAAGTAACAAGTGCAACACCTAAAAATGCAAAAAATAAACCCGTCCTAGCTTTGGAACCAAAGTTTCCAAAATATTCTAAAACAACCAAAGAAATAAAAAACAAGAACACAATAGTGAACGTATAAATCAAACCTTTTACGAGTTTGTTTTTATAATACTTACGAACGAATTCATCCAGTTTTTTGAGTAAAATATGTTGCTGTTCTTTCATTTAGTTTTAATTAACGTAAAATTAAGAATTTATATTTAATTATTTCACTTTAAAAAACAACAGATAAGATGACATTAAAAATCGAATTTATTACATTTACGAATCAAAGAATTAAATGAAGCAAGATTCGTCTTTAATTATAGAGAAATACAAAGGTTCTCAAAAAGTATTCGAACTCAAAAAAGAGTTAGCGAAGAAGTCTTCTAGTGTCTTTACCAAAGGCTTGGTGGGTTCTTCTTTGGCTTTTATTTCTTCTGCAGCAATCCAAGAAATTGAAAATCTTCAATTATTTATTTTTTCAGATAAGGAAGAAGCAGTTTATTTTTTCAACACATTAGAAAATATAAACCCTGAAAAAGCTAATAAAAAATATTTCTTTTATCCTGCATCTTACCGAAGACCATATCAAATAGAAAATACCGATAATGCGAATGTTCTACTAAGAACAGAAGTATTAAATGCGATTTCTAAAAACAGAAAAAACACGGTTGTTGTTTCTTACCCAGAAGCTTTGGTTGAGAAAGTAATTACAAAAAAAACACTAAAAAAAAACACGTTAGATATTCACGTAGGGGACTCCTACTCTATCGATTTTTTGAATGAATTATTCATAGAACAACACTTTGATAAAGTAGACTATGTATACGAACCAGGACAGTTTTCTGTGCGTGGAGGAATTGTAGATGTTTTTTCTTTCTCGTTTGATTATCCGTTCAGAATTGAGTTTTTTGGAGACGAAATAGACTCAATAAGAAGTTTCAATATAGCAGACCAATTATCCATTAATACGCACAAAAAAATCACGGTGACGCCCAATGTTCAAAGAGAGTTATTAGAAGCTTCACGCAGTTCATTTTTCGAGTTTATCTCTGCTAATTCTAACGTTTGGATAAAATCTTTTTCTATCGCAAAAAAGAAAGTTGAGGAAGGATTTAAAAAAGCACGCTACACTTTTGAGCAATTAGATACAGAGCTACAAAGGTTAGCTCCAAGCGAAATGTACATTAGTCCTACTGAGCTTGAAAGAGAATTGAAAGAATTTAATATTGTAGAATTTGGAACTGAAAATTATTTCGGGACAAATTCACTAAATTTCCACCAATCTCCTCAACCAGCTTTCAATAAAAAATTCGATTTACTAGCTCAAAACCTAAAAGAAAATACGCAAGCAGAATACGGAAATTACATTTTTTCGGATAATCCAAACCAAATTCAAAGACTCGAAGAAATCTTTGAGGACATTGAAAAAGAAGCAGATTTTGTTCCGATTCACACCAGTATAAGAGAAGGTTTTATAGACAATGATTTGAAAATCGTGTGCTATACCGATCATCAAATATTTGAACGTTATCACAAATTCAGATTAAAAGAAGGGTATAAACAATCCAAGGAAGCTGTAAGCCTTAAAGAGATTTACGGACTAAAAAAAGGAGATTTCATTGTTCATATAGATCATGGAGTTGGAACTTTTTCTGGGATGGAAAAAATAGATGTTAATGGAAAAGAACAAGAAGCAATCCGATTAATATATGGAGGAGGAGATGTTTTGTACGTTAGTATTCACTCGCTTCACAGGATTTCTAAGTTTGCAGGGAAAGACGGAAAACAACCTAAAATAAATAAGCTAGGAACTCCAAACTGGAAAGCATTAAAAGATAAAACCCAAAAGAGAGTAAAGGAAGTTGCTTTTGATTTGATTAAGCTTTATGCGAAAAGAAAAATGAAAAAAGGATTTGCCTTTTCTCCAGACACTTATTTGCAACACGAGTTAGAAGCTTCGTTTATGTATGAAGACACTCCAGACCAATTCAAAGCTACTGTTGCTGTAAAAGAAGACATGGAGAAAGAAATTCCTATGGACAGGTTGGTGTGTGGAGATGTAGGATTTGGAAAAACAGAAATTGCTATAAGAGCAGCTTTTAAAGCAGTGGCAGACAGCAAGCAAGTAGCAATTTTAGTTCCTACCACAATCTTAAGTTTACAACATTACCGAAGTTTTAACGAAAGGTTGAAAGATTTTCCTTGTAAAGTAGACTACTTGAATCGTTTTAAATCAACAAAAAAGGTAAAAGAGACTCTAGAAAAATTGGCAAAAGGAGAGATTGATATTTTGATTGGAACTCACAAGTTGGCCGGAAAAAGTGTAAAATTTAAAGACTTAGGGCTGTTGATTGTGGATGAGGAACAAAAATTTGGAGTAGGAGTAAAAGACAAACTCAAAACAATGAAGGAGAATGTTGATTCCCTAACCTTAACAGCAACACCAATTCCAAGAACACTTCAGTTTTCATTGATGGGGGCAAGAGATTTATCAGTAATTAATACTCCGCCACCTAATAGACAACCCATTGACACTGTTTTGCAGGTGTTTAACGAAGAGAGTATTAGGGATGCGATTTCTTATGAGATGCAAAGAGGAGGGCAGGCTTATTTTGTAAACAATAGAATTCAAAACATCCAGGAAGTATCGGGAATGATACAAAGGTTAGTTCCAGACGCTAAGATTGGAATTATTCACGGACGTTTAGATGGGCAAAAAATGGAAGCTGTGTTAATGGACTTTGTAAACGGAATGTATGATGTTTTGGTAGCAACTTCTATTATAGAATCAGGAATTGATGTCCCTAATGCAAATACAATGATAATCAATAATGCGAATAATTTTGGACTGAGTGATTTGCATCAAATGAGAGGAAGAATTGGTAGATCCAACAAAAAAGCATTTTGTTATATGATTACTCCTCCTCGCCACATGTTGAGTGATGACGCAACCAAAAGGCTGAATGCCATTGAGCAAAACAGTGAGCTGGGAAGTGGTTTTAATATAGCAATGAAGGATTTGGATATTCGTGGAGCAGGAGATTTATTGGGTGCAAACCAAAGTGGTTACATCAATGAAATAGGATTTGCTACGTATCAGAAAATACTGAGCCAAACGATAAACGAGCTTAAGAATAATGAGTTTAAAGAATTATTTAAAGACGAGAAAAACGATAAATTTTATCGAGTAGAAGATTTTCAGATTGAAACAGATTTAGAATTATTAATTCCAGATACGTATGTCAATAATATTGCCGAACGACTTTCTTTGTACCAAGATTTGGAACAAATAAAAACAACAGAAGAGCTAAAAAAGTACGCCTCAAATTTGAAAGATAGATTTGGACAAGTACCTCAAGAAACAACAGAACTATTGAAAACAATAGAATTGAAATGGCTTGCGAAAGCAATTGGTTTTCATAAAATTGTCTTGAAACAAGAGAAAATGATTTGTTATTTTCCCTCTGGAAATCAAGCCGATTATTTCGAATCGGATAGATTTACAAAGGTTCTTAGCTACATTCAATTAAATTCACGAAATTGTAAAATGAGCGAAAAGAACAACAAACTAAGATTGATTTATTCTGAAATGAACTCTATCTCGCAAGCAATAGAAAGTTTAACACCAGTTTTATAGCCAAGAAGCTTAACGCCACAAGTTTCTCCAAATTATTAGAGCTTGCATCTAACGAGATACTAGCCAAAAATAATAATAATAATAATAGAAAGCGCCCCTAAACAAACCCTCAAAAAAAACTTCCAAAGATAAAACCAAGGTCATCACGAGTATAGCAACTATAATTCCAAGTAAACCACCCAATAAAAGAATTAAACAGACTTTACCGCAAGGAGCTTCCCCATTTTTTGAACCACCTATATTTTGAGTTTTTTAAACCGTCTTTATGATTACTAACCTCATTTAAACTTTTAGCTTTAAGAGAACTTATCTTTTTTTTGTTTTTCTAATCAGCTTTCTTTTCTTTAGACCAGCTATCCTTAGCTTATAATTCATTAGAATTATAAGCGTATTATTCACTTATTTTTTTGAAGAGCCATAAGAATAATTAGATACTAATTGTTTACACCCTCCTTTTGTGTACTTTCTTTTATTAAATCCATTTATAGAACAGTATACAAGAATTATTAAGATTAGAGGAAATAGTCGTTTTTGGTTGTTAATTATACTGTAAAACTATACCAAAAAGATTATTAATAATAAAGTGTATTTTTCAATTTACTGATACAGAAAACAGCTTATTATAACAATAAACGACAAAAGACCAGTATTTTATAATAAAACAACTGGCTTTCAGACTAACCGTATCGACACCTGTCACTTTATGTTCTTAAAAGGACATCAATCTTCTTCAGTTTTATAATTTATAGTATTTTTGTTATATTAAATAATAGTTTATTTTAAATAAGGCTTGGAAAAGCATCCTGACACATGGAAAAAAAATTCATAATAAAACAAGAAAAAGAATTGGAAGAGGTTGCTATTTACCTTGCTAAACTTTGTGCTACAGAAACCCACTTTTGTTTCAATGCCGAAATGGGTGCAGGAAAAACTACGCTAATTAATTTGGTTTGCAAAAAAAGGGGAGTAAAAGAACACACTTCTAGCCCTACATATTCCATAGTAAATGAGTATCTTGATAACGAGAATAATTCAATTTTTCATTTTGACTTATACAGAATTAATGACGAAGCAGAATTATTAGACATTGGAATAATAGAAATTTTGGACAGCAATTCAGTTTGTTTTATTGAATGGCCAGAAAAAACACTAAACTTTATTCCTGGAACATACGTAGAAGTGAATATTGAACAACAAGGTAAAATAAGAACCATTAAAATAACCAGTTAATTATGTCGTCTGATGTTTTAAAATCCCTAGCCAAAGAGGCGTTAATGATACCTCAAGAGAAATTACAGAGAATAGGCTCATTGAATAAAAAACTATTCATTGGGATACCAAAAGAAACCTCTTTTCAGGAGAATAGAGTTTCTTTAGTTCCAGAGGCTGTTTCATTGCTTGTAAATAACGGACACAGAGTCTGTGTGGAGACAAACGCAGGTCAAAACGCAAACTTTCCAGACAAAGATTACAGTGAAGTGGGAGCAGAAATTTGTTACAGTGTAGAACAAGTTTTTAAAGCAGATATAATAATTAAAGTGGCTCCACCGACCAAAGAAGAAATAGAAATGATGCCGGGAAATCAAACTTTGTTTGCAGCTATCCAACTTTCTGTTCATCCAAAAAACACGTTAGAAATGTTGATGAGAAAAAAAATCACAGCCATTGCATGGGATTTTATTAAAGACGAAGAAGATGTGTATCCAGTGATTCGTTCTATGTCCGAAATTGCTGGAATTAGAGCAGTTTCTATCGCTTCTCACTACTTAAGTAACTTAAACGAAGGAAGAGGAACAATATTAGGAGGGATTGCAGGAGTTTCGCCCACAGAAGTTGTAATTATAGGGGCAGGAACTGTAGGGGAATTTGCAGCAAAATCAGCTATTGGACTCGGAGCTTCAGTAAAGATTTTTGACGATAATGTGTATAAATTAAGAAGACTACAAAATGATTTAAACACCACAGTTTGGACCTCTATTGTAAATCCAAAAGTACTCGAAAAAGCATTGATGAGAGCAGATGTAGCCATTGGCGCATTGCGTGCAGTGAATGGGAGGACACCCTGTGTAGTTACCGAAAACATGGTTTCTCAAATGAAAGAAGGTTCTGTAATTGTGGATGTAAGTATTGACCAAGGAGGGTGTTTTGAAACTTCTCGAGTTACCAATCACAACTCTCCCACTTTTGTAGAGAACGGAGTAATCCATTATTGTGTTCCAAATATTGCTTCTTCGGTTTCTCGAACAGCTTCTTTTGCTTTGAGTAATATTTTTTCCCCTTTATTACTTGATATTGCAAACGGAGGAGGAATAGCCAAAAAAATTAGAGAAAACACTGGTTTTAGACACGGAGTTTACGTTTATAAAGGAACTTTAACAAGCCCAACACTAGGAGAAGCTTTTAATTTACCGTTTAAAAACATTGAGCTTTTATTGATGGCTTTGTAATTTTGTTAAATTTTCTAATCGGTTCAAATTGAAAATCACTAATTAAATTTTATCTTAGTACACGAATGAAGATTGCTGTAAATACAAGGTTTTTATTACCCACAAAACTAGAAGGTTTTGGGTGGTTTACTCATGAAGTAATAAAGAGAATTGTAACGCAACATCCCGAGAACGAATTCTTCTTCTTTTTTGACAGAAAATATGACGAGAAGTTTATTTATGCAAACAATGTAACTCCAATCGTAATAAACCCTCCAGCGAGACATCCATTTTTATATTATTTATGGTTTGAGTTTGGAGTGAAAAAAGCATTGAAACAAAACGAAATAGATCTGTTTTTATCCCCAGACGGTTATTTAAGTTTAGGGTCAGAGGTAAAACAAATACCAGTAATTCACGACTTAAGTTTTGTTCACTTTCCGGATGACATTCCTTTTTTCAATAGAAAATACGTCAATTATTTCTTTCCAAAATTTGCAAAAAAAGCAGCCAAAATTGTTACTGTTTCTGAGTATTCTAAACAAGATATTGTAAAAAGTTTTGGTATAAATGAAGAGAAAATCACGGTTGCTCACAATGGAATAGGAGACTTTTTTAATCCAATAAATGAAGAGTTAAAAGCCGCAACAAGAAGTAAATTTACGAATGGAAAACCCTATTTTTTATTCGTAAGCGCTTTGCATCCAAGAAAAAACATAATTAATCTTTTTAAGTCTTTTGATGTATTCAAAAACCAAACAAAATCAGACGTCAAACTACTTATGGTTGGTGAGAAATATTGGTGGAATCAGGAAATTAAAGATTGTTTCGACAGCTTAAACTTCAAAAAAGAGGTTGTGTTTACTGGGCATGTTCAATCTACGGAACTGAATAATATTTATTGCTCAGGATTAGCTTTGACTTACGTTTCCTATTTCGAAGGGTTTGGAATCCCACTAGTAGAAGCAATGAGGTGTGAATTGCCAATTCTTGCATCCAATGCCACTTCGTTACCTGAGGTTGGAGGAGAGGCTGCTATTTATGTCAATCCATTTTCTATAGAAGATATCAAAAACGGAATGGTGCGAATTTATAAAGACGAATCTTTGCGAAAAGAATTGATTGAAAAAGGGAAGGAAAGGGCTAAACTTTTCAATTGGCAAAATACGGCAGATAAAGTTTGGGAAACCATTATTGAGGTGTTTGAAAACAAATAATAATGCTGAAATTACACTACGACAAATCAAAAATAGAAGCGGGATGTGACGAAGCAGGAAGAGGATGTCTATCTGGTCCAGTAGTTGCAGCAGCAGTAATTTTACCAAAAAAATTCAAAAACGAATTACTTAATGACTCCAAAAAACTAACCGAAAAACAAAGAGATTTACTAAGGCCAATCATTGAAAAAGAAGCCATCGCTTGGGCTGTTGGAGTTGTTTCTCCTTTAGAAATTGATGAAATAAATATTTTGAATGCTTCTTTTTTAGCAATGCACAGAGCAGTAGATCAACTTAAAAAGCACCCTAATTTGCTGTTAATTGATGGAAATCGATTTAATAAGTACAAGGAAATTGATCATGTGTGTATTATAAAAGGAGACGCTAAATTTATGCCCATTGCTGCAGCATCAGTCCTTGCAAAAACTTACAGAGATGATATTATGAAACAATATCACGAAGAGTTTCCTGTTTACGATTGGCATAAAAATAAAGGCTACCCAACCAGAGCACATAGAGAAGGAATTCGTAATCACGGAACTACCGATTACCACAGAATGACTTTTAGGTTATTGCCAGAACAGTTGTCTTTAGATTTGTAATCAATTAAAATTTATCCAAACTAAAAGTAAAGCCTGTTCCTTTATTCAGGTCACTTTCGACTGTAATTGATTGATTGTGCGCTTCAATAATATGTTTTACAATCGCAAGTCCAATTCCTGAACCACCCTGGTTTCTGTCCCTACTTTTTTCTACTCTATAAAAACGCTCAAACAAACGAGGCAAATGATTTTTTTGAATACCTATTCCATTGTCTTTAACTGTAATTTCTATTTTATTTCTTAACTCTTTAATTGTAATTGTTGTTTTCCCGTCTTGATCTCCATAATAAATAGAATTGGCAATTAGGTTAGTAAAGATTTGTTCTAACTTTAATTTGTCTCCAGAAACAAAAAGCTCGATCACATTAGGCTTTTCCATCACCACAGAAATTTTTTTTGTTTCTGCAATATCCTCTAATTCGGAGATTACGGTTTTAACCAAATCAAACAAACCTACTTTTTTAAAATTAAGCTTCAATTCTCCCGATTCTATTTTTGTAATCGTATCCATGTCTTGAATCACTTTCGTAATTCTATCAACACCCTTAGCGGCTTTTTCAAGAAATTTTCTGTTAATATTTTCGTCTTCCAATCCGCCCTCCAATAAAGTAAGAATATATCCCTCCACACTAAAAACAGGTGTTTTGAGCTCATGCGCCAAGTTTCCAAAAAACTCTCTTCGGTAAGCTTCGGTAGTTTTCAATTCTTTTACTTCTTTAGATCTTTCTGCAATCCAACTTTCTATTTTTTCTTGTGTTGTATTCCCAGAATCCTCTGTTGTATTGTCAAAAACCTGATCTATAGAGGCATATATTTTTTTAAATTGATTTTTAATATAAACTTTAAAAACAAAATAGGAGGTAAGTGAAATAATAACTCCAGCAATTATAGAATAAAAATAGAGAGAAGGAGTTGTAATAAAATCTGGATTCAAGAAATAGCCAACCGTTAAAACCAGCAAAGAAGCTGTAAACCCAACAAGGATAGAAAAGGATATAACTGGCGATAGTTTCATGTAATAAAGTTATCTTTTTTTGTTTACAATTTATTCTTCTTCACAAAAAATAATAGTTACGAAACTATTAACTTTGGTCAAAGTTCAAAATAAAAAACATGGCATATACCAATTTACTAATTGAAGACTCAAACTCAACAAGAGTTATAACTATAAACAGACCATCACAGCTTAACGCTTTAAATTCGCAAACGATTAATGAATTATCACAAGCATTATCACGAGCGGAAGCGGACAAAGAAATAAAAGCGATTATCTTGACAGGGAGTGGCGAAAAAGCATTTGTAGCTGGAGCCGACATCAAAGAATTTGCAGCTTTTAGCGTAGAAGAAGGAAAAAAACTAAGTAAAGGTGGGCACGACAAATTATTTGATTTGTTACAAAACTTATCTACTCCAGTAGTTGCGGCCATTAATGGATTTGCACTTGGAGGAGGATTAGAGTTAGCAATGGCGGCTCATATCCGTGTTGCCTCTGACAATGCAAAAATGGGATTACCAGAAGTGTCCCTTGGAGTAATTCCTGGATACGGAGGAACACAAAGATTAGCACAACTAGTAGGAAGAGGAAAAGCAATGGAAATGATTGCTACAGCAGGAATGATTTCAGCAGAAGATGCATACAAATTGGGATTAGTAAATCACGTAACAACTCCAGAAGGATTGATGGAATTGTGCAACAAAATTACATCAAAAATTTGCAGAAATTCTTCTTCAGCAATCTCATTTGCTATCAAAGCAGTGAATGCAAACTACGAAGACGGAGTAAATGGATTTGACACAGAAATAGAAGAATTTGGAAACTGTTTTGGAACAGACGATTTTAAAGAAGGAACCACAGCTTTTATGGAAAAAAGAAAAGCGGATTTTAAATAAAAACAACACACTTGAGTGTAATTAAAAAACTTGCAGGGCAAACAGCTATTTATGGAGTAAGTAGTATGTTTGCCCGTATACTAAATTTTCTGCTCACACCACTTTATGTAACGAGTTTTAGCACTGCACAATACGGAGAGGTATCTGAATTGTATGCCAATGTTGCTTTTTTTATGGTTTTGCTAGGTTTTGGAATGGAAACAGCCTTTTTTAGGTTTTCTAAAACGGAAGAAAACAAAGACAGTGTGTACAGTACGGCCTTAACTTTTATTGCAACCTTCAGCGGATTGTTTATCCTCTTAGGATTTCTTTTTACTCAACCTATAGCCAATTTAATAGGATACGCCTCTCGTCCAGATTTCATAATATATTTAGCTTTAATTCTCGGGTTAGACGCCTTTGCATCTATTCCAATGGCAAAGTTGAGAAACGAAAACAAAGCAAAAAAGTTTGCTCAAATAAACTTGATAAATATTGGGACAAACATTTTTTTCAACCTGCTTTTTATCGCCTACGCAAAAACAAGTTTTGACCACGGAAATAAAACGGCTTTAGTAGAACTGCTTTACAGGCCAGAAATTGGAATTGGATACATTTTTATCTCCAATTTACTAGCAACAGGAGTGAAAATTATTTTGTTGTACCCAGAGTTTATAAAGGTAAAATGGCAGATGAACATGAAGCTGCTTAAGAATATGCTGATTTATTCGCTACCCTTAATGTTGGGAAGTTTTGCAGGAATAATAAACGAAACATTCGATAGAATTTTATTAAGAAGAGTGTTAGAGCCCGAATACGGAGTTGTATTTGCAAAACAACAAGTAGGAATTTATTCTGGGGTTTACAAACTATCAATTTTAATTTCTTTGTTTATACAAGCATTTAGGTATGCAGCCGAACCTTTTTTCTTTGCTCGAGCCAAAGAAAAAAACGCAAACGAAACCTACAGAACTGTCATGAATTACTTTGTACTTGCTGTGTCTGTTATGTTTTTATTTATTTTAATGTATTTAGAAGTTTTCAAATGGTTGTTGCCAAAGAAAGAATACTGGGAAGGTCTTCATGTAGTTCCAATCTTGCTTATTGCCAATATTTTTCTTGGTGTTTATTACAACCAATCCATTTGGTATAAACTCTCTGGACAAACTAAGTTTGGTGCCTACATTGCTATTGGAGGGGCAATAGTTACAATTGTTTTAAATGTAATCTTTATCCCAATTTTAGGATATGTTGCCTCAGCCTGGACCACACTTTTGGTTTATGGCGGAATGATGTTGGTTTCTTATTATTTGGGTCAAAAACACTATCCAATCCCATATAATTTAAGAAGATCAGGATTCTTTCTCCTTTTCGCAATCGCACTTTATGGAATAAGTGTTGGTTTCAAAATAATATTTCCAGATAACATTTTAATAATTTTATCTTTTAATACTTTCTTATTCTCATTTTATTTGTGGTTTATCTACAAGCTTGAAGGGATTGATATTAAAAGCCTTTTAAAAAATAAAGAATGAAAATAGAAATCATAAATAATTCAAAACATGAATTACCACAATACGCAACCTCACAATCTGCAGGGTTAGATTTGAGAGCAAACTTGGAAGAATCATTCACATTAAAACCTCTTGAAAGAAAACTAGTGCCAACAGGATTGCAAATTGCTTTACCAGATGGTTACGAAGCTCAAGTTCGCCCAAGAAGTGGATTGGCTTACAAGAAAGGAGTAACCGTATTAAATGCGCCAGGAACAATTGATGCCGACTACCGAGGAGATATTGGAGTAATCTTGATTAACATGAGTAACGAAGATTTTGTGGTAGAAGATGGAGAGAGAATCGCACAATTAATCATAGCAAAATATGATCAAGCAGAGTGGATTCCAGTTTCAGAATTATCAGAAACAAATAGGGGAGAAGGAGGTTTTGGAAGTACAGGAGTGAAGTAATTTCGATAATCTCCCACCGTTTTATTTACTTAAAAAAAGAGAATCTTAACACGAGCATTTTTATTCATTTTGAACCAAAAGATTAGTCGAGTTATCCAAAACAGGTGGAGCAGGCAAAAACGACCTTTTGAAATTTACGTTAAGAAAATAAATTGTTACGTTTAAGTAAAAACAATAATTTATTTCAAACAAGAAACCCAATTAACCTTTCTATAAGTTTGAAATCTTTATATTTAGGGATAATTATTTTGAACAATGAAACTACATCAAATAACAAGCTATTTAGAACAAGTTGCCCCACTTTCTTTCCAAGAGTCTTACGATAATAGCGGACTAATTGTTGGAGATAGAAACAAAAAAGTTACAAAAGTTTTATTGTGTTTGGACAGTATTGAGTCTGTTATTGATGAAGCCATAGAAAAAGGGTGTGAATTGGTAATTGCTCACCATCCTATTGTTTTTAATGGTTTAAAATCTTTGACAGGTAAAAACTACATTGAAAAAACAATCTTAAAAGCTATAAAAAACGACATTGCAATTTACGCATGCCATACCAATTTGGACAATGTATTGAAAAACGGAGTAAACCAAAAAATGGCGAATGCAATAGGATTAACCAACACAAAAATCTTGGCGCCAAAAATAGATATAATGAGTAAATTAGTGATTTACTGCAAACCAGATAATGCGGACGCGGTAAGAAATAATTTATTTGAAAACGGAGCAGGAAACATTAGCGAGTATTCTAACTGTAGTTTTAATACAGAAGGCAAAGGAACTTACCTACCTAGTGAAAATTCAAATCCATCTTACGGAGAAAAAGGAGAGTTAAGCACAGAGGACGAAATAAAAATAGAAGTTTTAGCTGTTAATCATCAAATTAATAAATTATTGGTTGAGGTAAAAAAAGCTCATTCCTACGAAGAAGTTGCTCATGAAATTATTCCTATTACTAACGCAAATCAACAAATTGGCTCAGGAATGATTGGCGAATTGGAAAAAGAAATAGACACTTTGGAGTTTTTAAAATCATTGAAAACAAAAATGAAAACAGACTGCGTTCGTCACACAAATATTCAAAAAAAAACAGTAAAAAAAATAGCAATTTGTGGTGGTTCGGGAAGTTTCTTGCTTAACAATGCAATAAGCCAAAAGGCAGATGTGTTTATTACAGGAGATTACAAGTATCATCAGTTTTTTGATGCACAAAATCAACTTATAATTGCAGACATTGGGCATTTCGAAAGCGAGCAATTTACCATAGATTTATTTCATGACATCTTGGCTCCAGAATTCAATAGAGTCGAGTTTATTAAAACGACTATAACCACAAATCCTGTTAATTATTTATAAATTATTAAATTACACTGTTTTTGTTATAGTTTATGTAACTAAAACACAAAGAATTTGTATGAAACAATTTATTTCAATCTTATTATTTACAGCTTTTCTAATCCTCTTAGGAAGTAACTTTTCTTATTCTCAAAAAAGGAGAATATACAGAGGTGGAGAAGGACCTCCAGCTCGCTCTCTAAAAAAAGACACAATCATTACGGAGCCACAGAAAGTGCACGAAAAAAGAGGTCCACAAAAAAAAATTTGTAATTGTAAAGATGATTTAGAGATAGACCCAACCTCCCAATTAGCCTATAGCCAAACGGGAAAAGGAAAAAAACCATTTACAGGATCCTGCGCGACTTTTTATGATGACAATCAGTTAGAAATGCAAATAACGTATATAAATGGAAAAGAAGACGGGCCACTTTATAAGTTTTATGACGATGGAGTAAAATGGCTTCACCTAAATTATGCGCAAGGAAAACCACATGGGAAATGGCAGTTTTGGGAAAAAGACTCTACCTTAATGTGGGAAAACAATTACTCTTTTGGAAACAAACATGGAAAGCAAAGTTATTACTACCCAAATGGAATAAAAAAGAAGACAGAAAACTACTTAATGGAAGTGAAGAATGGAACTTTTGAACAGTTTTACAAGGATGGCTCGATTAAAAAAAGAGTGACTTATAAAAAGAATAAATTTAATGGTCCTTATTTGAAATACACTCGAGATAGTGTGTTAATAATTGAAAAAAACTACCAAGAAGGAGAAATTGAAGGAGTAGATAATTCCTATTTTGATGACGGAAGCATTGCCTACAAAACATTTTATAAAAAAGGAGAGCCAGATGGCGAATGGATTTTTAACTTTGAAGACGGATCGCCAAGAAAAATTGAAAACTATAATAAAGGCAAAAAACACGGGGAATGGAAAGAATACCATAACAATGGAAAATTAAAGCGCGAGATTTTTTACAAAAAAGACAAGGTAGAAGAAGAGAAGAAATACAATAAATTTGGAGAGCCAATAATTGGACAATAAAAAAGGAACATGAAAATAATAATAGCAGTTGCGACACTAATTTTTGCAACAACAAACATAAGTTTAGGGCAAATAGAAAAGGATAAAAATAAGACAACCTATAAGCTCGCAAAAATGATAGACATCATAGAGCAACTCTATGTTGACTCTACCAACTCGGCAGAACTAGTAGATGTTGCAATTAAAGCAATGTTAGAAAAACTAGATCCTCACTCTGCTTACATTGCTGCCAAAAGAGTAGAAGCCGTAGAAGCCCCCCTCAAAGGAAATTTTGAAGGCGTAGGAGTTCGTTTTCAAATATTGAACGACACATTAATGGTTGTACAAGCAATTCCAGGAGGCCCTTCGGCAAAAGTTGGAGTTTCTGCAGGTGACCAAATCATAAAAATAGACGAAGAAACCGTAGCTGGAGTAGGCTTATCCAATACAGGAGTTAGAAACAGATTATTGGGAAAAAAGGGTACAAAAGTAACAATGAGTGTCCAAAGAAAAGGAGAAGAAGACTTAATAGATTTTGAAATTACAAGAGATAAAATTCCAATTTACAGTGTAGATGCTTCATACATGATAGACGATGAAATTGGTTATATTAAAATCAATGCATTTGCGAGAACAACCGTAGGGGAGTTTTTAATGGCTCTTGAAAAACTGGAAGAAAAAGGAATGAAATCATTGATTCTTGATTTACAAAACAATGGGGGAGGATACTTAGATGTTTCATTCAATCTTGTTGATCAGTTCTTAACCAGAGAAAAATTGATTGTTTACACAAAAGGAAGAAGTTATAAAAGAAAAGATTACACCTCTACAAAAAGAGGAGAATACGTAAAAGGGAACTTGGTGGTTTTGGTGAATGAAAGTTCTGCTTCAGCAAGTGAAATTGTATCTGGAGCAATCCAAGACTGGGACAGAGGAGCCATTGTGGGAAGAAGGACTTTTGGAAAAGGATTGGTTCAAAGACCAGTAGATTTACCGGATGGTTCTAAGGTAAGAATTACAACTCAAAGATATTACACACCCTCAGGAAGGTGTATTCAAAAGTCGTATGAAAAAGGGGCAAAAGCATACAGAAAAGAGAAATATGGGAGGTATTTGAATGGAGAGTCTTTCTCTCAGGATAGTATAAAAACCCCAGACTCTTTAATTTTCAAAACATTAATAAAGAAAAGAGAAGTATATGCTGGAGGAGGAATTACTCCAGATGTTTTTGTGTCAATAGACACAACAGGAACTTCTGCATATTTTAATAGTTTGGTAAGAAAAGGAATCATGAATAGATTTGCCTTGGAGTATGTAAATGAAAACAGAGATCAGTTGATGGATGATTATCCAAGTTTTGCAGACTTTAAAGAAAAGTTTGATTTAAAGCAAGTCACCATTGAAATGATAGAATATGCAAAAAACAATAAACTAGAATACAAAGAAGACCAATTTCTTAAGGCAGAAAAAGCAATTACCATAAGATTAAAAGCACTGATTGCTCAAAATACTTGGGGGTTTAGTGAGTTTTATGAAATTTTCAATGAACTGAATCCAGTGTACCAAGAAGGAATTAATGTATTGAAAGACGGAAGGTATAAAAAACTAAAATTGGCTAAAAACAGAATTTTTTAAACTAAACCTTTTTATTTTTTATATTTGTTAATCAATTAAAAAAATCAATACCAAATAACCTATGAAAAAAGAGAATATAATAATTGGAGCAATATCTGTAATAGGACTGCTTACACTATTTAACACTTATAAAATCATTACTTCTGACGAAGGAAGAACAATTACGGCTTTAGACCCTAAAGTGTCAAATCCAAGTCAGCTTACCGATAATGAAGGAGCAAACTTTCCTAGTACTTTGCCACAACAAAACTCTGGAGCTCAGCCTCAGCCAATAACTCAAGGAATGCCAGATATTCCTAAAACAGGAATTAATTTTGCAACATCAAAGAAAGATTTTGGGAAAGTATTGTCAACCTCTTCAAACTCACATACTTTTGTGTTTACTAATACAGGAACAGAACCTTTAGTAATTTCTAATGCAAAAGGATCTTGTGGGTGTACAGTTCCAGAATGGCCAAAAGAACCAATTTTACCAGGAGACAAAGGAGAAATTAAAGTGGTATACAAGCCAAATGGACAATCAGGAAAACAAACAAAACAAGTTACTGTAACTGCCAATACAAATCCAGCCAACTCTATCTTGACAATTACTGGAGACATTCAAGCAGATCCAAATGCACCTAAGCCTCAGCCAATTTCGCCTTTGGATGCAGCAGCAATGTAATAATAAAAAATTATTCGTAAGCATATGGAACTATAATTTTACTCAGTATTTCTTCTTGTGTTGACAAGAAGAAATACAATGAGTTATGAGTTTATTAGAACGACTTGAGGCAATTCCAAAATAGCTGCAGTTGACTTAAAAAAGAAATCACCTTAATTTTTGGTGAGTTTGTTCACCGTTCTTAGAATTGTTGAATTGGAAAACACTATCCCAATTTATATTTGCAAATAGTGAAATCAACAAATTAATTTAATCACTTTTACAAGAAGGATATTAAATTAAATTTCGTCTAAACCTTATTAGCGAATTATCTTTATTGATTTAATGAAAAACGAAAAGCAATTTCTTGAGATTTATAACGAATTCTCACAATTGGTTTATAATCTTTCGTTAAGTTATTTACAAAACATAGAAGATTCAAAAGAGGCTACCCAAGATGTTTTTGTAAAAATTCACACCAAGTTAGAAGGATTTAATAATAAATCTAGTCTAAAAACATGGATATACAGAATAACAATAAACCATTGTTTAGACGTAATAAAATCTAAAAACAGAAAATACAGATTATTTTTTACTAGAGAAAACGAAGATTACGACAGTAAAGATTTTAATCACCCTGGCGCTAAATTGGAAAGTAAAGAGGAAATGGAGAAGATATTTAGAGAGATAAATAAGTTGCCCGAAAAACAAAAAACGGCTTTAATTCTAAAAACAATTGAAGGGATTCCACAAAAAGAAATTGCAACTGTAATGAAAATGAATGAGAAAGCGGTGGAATCATTATTAACGAGAGCAAGAAAAAAGTTAAAAGAAAAATTATAAATAGTGGAACAAGATTATTTAAATAAAATAGAAAAGGTTTCTATCCCCGACTCTTTACTAGAAGGGATTAAAAATAAAATAGAAACGAAACGAATAACAGAAAAAAGAAACGGAAATTATGCCTTGGTATTTGCCTTTGCCCTATTGTTTGTAAATGCAGGAACATTAACAACTTACAACAACACAAAGAATAGTAATAAAGCAAACCAAGAGGTTAATCCCTTCTCTATAAACGAGTCAACATTTATAGGATATGAATAATAGAACAAAAATAGTTACAGCCCTATTGGTACTATTAAATATAGTATTAATGGCCTTTCTTTATTTTGGAAACCCAAATAGAAGCAACCACAAATCGCCCAAAGAGATTATAATTGAGAAGCTCGATTTTGACGAGAGTCAAATAAAAGAATACAGGACTTTAATTCTTGAAGACAGGAACACAATAATGTCTTTACAAAAAGAAATAAGGGTGAATAAAATAATTTTATACAAAGAATTTATCAATGAAAGCCAAGTGTTTAAAGATTCAATAATTAATTTAATTGGAGATAAATTTGAAGAGATGGAGCAAGCGCACATCATTCATTTTTCTAATATAAAAAAAATATGCAGAGAGGAGCAGAAAGAAAAATTTAACGAGCTATCAACACAGTTTCATAAAATATTCTCACCTCACAATAGACGCCCAAAAAAAATGAGAAATTAATTCTCTTTTTTAACCATTACAACCCTAAGCCCAGTAAAAGGATTAGCTTCTTTGTCCCAATCTTCTTTGGAATCTATTTGCAAGAAATAGCTTTTACTTTTCCAAGAACCACCTTTTGTATAATTAGAATCCAATACCATTTCAGCAGCATTTCCAGCTATGTTATATAATCCGTATCCGTTAGGATGATATGAATTAACAGGAGCTAAAACAGCCTCTCCGTCAAAATCTTCTAAATCGGTAAAGTGATTTTGAAAAAAGTTGTTAAGAGACAAAGTATCATATCCATTCACATTTTCGCTTTCACTCATTTTTGGGTTGTGGTTTGCCAAGAACGAGCCGTTTGAATTTCTAGCATAAGGACCACCCCAAGGATAAGAAGAGTTTTTTAATCCCCCGCTTGCAGCTAATTCCCATTCTTGTAATGTCGGCAAGCGGATTTCAATTTTTTTATTGAAAACGCGTTCATAATTAACCTCTAACCAAAAGGCAAATTGTTCGGCTTCCCAATATTTAATATTTACAGCTGGATAATTATTATAATTCGAATGAGAACTGTAGTTCGTCATCCAGAACTGACTGTATGGAAATAAATCGAACCAAAGAGAGTCTTTGATTGACTCTGTATAAATAGCTTTATTTTTAATGAAATCTTCTTTATACATTCTATATAATTCATTAGTCACCTCATATTTTCCAAAAGAAAGTGTGTCATTTATTTCAGTAAAATACTGTTTAAAGAATTTTTTATTCAGACTAAGAGGTTTTGGTTTTTTCTTAGGCTGAGGTATTTCAATCACTTCCACAACATACCTAAATCCAACTTCAGGCGAGGCAGAATAAACATATTGTTGCTTGTCAATTCTTAAATAATCTGCTCTATTTCTCCAACCTCCCCCTTTCACCAATCCTTTTTCGGCAACCATTTCACTCACATTCCCGCTCATGTTGTAAAGCCCAAAATCATTTGGCCAATAAGAGTTTACAGGAGCAGTTAAATCAGCATTATCATTTAATCTGCCAGAAACACCCAAGAAATCACCTCTACCCCTAACGAAATTAGCTCTCATTCTCCCTTGATGTTTTCCTTCCTCAATTCGCATAGAATGAGTTCCCCAAGGATAAAAAGCATATCTATTCCCTGCTTTTGCAGCCTCTTTCCATTCATTTTCAGTTGGTAAACGAACTAGTACTTTTTGATTTAGAAAATTGTGATTTAAAGTTTCTGTAAGCCATTTACAATATGATTTTGCATTTTCGTAGGTAATGTTTACTAATGGATAATCTGTATAAGCTGGATGATGAAAATAATACTTTTCCATTGGCATTTTAGCTCTAAATCTTTTACTCCACATTTCAGAATCTGGAAGGTTTTTCAAACTATCTTTTTCAGAAATAGAAGATAAAAACACATGATAATTGTGATTACTCACTTCCGTTTCGCTCATCCACAAATACTCTCCACGTATAGGAACACAATTAGGAATTTGCCCTAAATAAACAAAGGGAAAGAACAGAAATAGCAATCTAACAAACTTCATATCTTTCTTTTTTTAATCTTGTAACTTTAAATAGTTATTTAGTTACACCTTATTAACAACATTTAATCTATTTTTATTGGAGATACTCGGCACAAAACTTTATTTTTATACTTTGTGAAGTTAAAAAAAGAAAACCAATGACCAAAATACTAGTCATAGATGACGAAAGACCAATTAGAAGTGTACTGAAAGAAATCCTTGAAAACGAAAAATACCAAGTAGATACTGCTGAAAATGGCAAAGTGGGTTTTGAGTTAGCTTCAAAAAACAAATATGACGTAATTCTTTGCGATATAAAAATGCCAGAGATGGACGGAGTTGAGGTTTTAGAAAAACTGCAATCCACAGGAGTAGATTCTCCTGTTATTATGATTTCTGGTCATGGAACGATTGACACAGCTGTAGAGTGCTTACAAAAAGGAGCTTATGATTTTATTCAAAAACCACTGGATTTGAATAGAACCTTGGTTAGCATTAGAAATGCATTTGAAAGAAGTGATTTGGTAGAAGAAACCAAAGTACTAAAACGAAAAATCCACAAAGGAAAAACAACAGATATCATTGGTGAATCCAAAGCGATTATTGCCATTAAAAAAATGATAGAAAAAGTTGCTCCATCTGACGCAAGAGTATTAATTACAGGAGGGAACGGAAGCGGGAAAGAGCTGGTTGCAAGGCAATTACACGAACAAAGCAGCCGAGTAAAAGCGCCATTTATTGAAGTAAATTGTGCTGCAATTCCTGCTGAATTAATTGAAAGTGAATTGTTTGGGCACGAAAAAGGAGCATTTACATCGGCAATAAAACAAAGAAAAGGAAAGTTTGAACAAGCAGAAGGAGGAACTATATTTTTGGATGAAATAGGAGATATGAGTTTATCTGCACAAGCTAAAGTATTGAGAGCATTACAAGAACATAAAATTACTCGTGTTGGTGGAGATAAAGACATTAAAGTAAATGTTAGAGTTATTGCTGCAACCAACAAAAATCTGAAAGAAGAAATTACAGAAAAGACATTTCGAGAAGATTTATACCACAGATTAGCAGTAATTCTAATTCATGTACCTTCGCTTAATGAAAGAAAAGATGATATTCCATTATTGGCCAATCACTTTTTGGGAATAATTTGTAAAGAGCAAAGCATTCCAACAAAATCATTTTCTAAAGATGCAATAAGAGAATTACAAAAGATAGACTGGACAGGAAACATAAGAGAATTAAGAAACATAGTAGAGCGTTTGATAATCTTATGTGGAAACGAAATACAAGGAGACGAAATTAAGTTATACGCTAATCCTACAAAATAAATGAGCAAAGAAAAACCTTACTGTAACAGTTTAACCCAATACTCGCGATTCACAACACGAGAAGTAATGGTAGGAAAAATTGGAGTGGGAGGAGACAATCCTATTCGTGTGCAATCTATGACCACGGCCGACACTATGGACACAAAAAAATCGGTAGAAGAAACGATTAGTTTGGCAAAAGCAGGCTGTGAAATAGTGAGATTAACTGCTCCAAGCAAAAAAGATGCTCAAAACCTACAGGTAATAAAAGATGAAATCATCAAACAAGGATATGACATTCCTTTGGTTGCAGACATTCATTTTACTCCTAATGCCGCAGAAGTTGCCGCAGATATTGTTGAGAAAATAAGGGTAAACCCAGGAAATTATGCCGATAAAAAACAATTTAATGAATATGATTATACAGATGAGTCGTATCAAGCTGAATTGGATAGAATAGAAGAAAAGTTTACTCCTTTAGTTTTAAAATGCAAGAAAAATGGAGTTGCAATGCGAATAGGAACCAATCACGGCTCTTTATCTGATAGAATATTGAGTAGATATGGTGATACGCCATTAGGAATGGTAGAGTCTGCCATGGAGTTTATTCATATTTGTGAAAAAAACAACTATTACGAGCTGGTGCTTTCTATGAAAGCAAGTAACCCAAAAGTAATGGTGCAAGCTTACCGATTATTGGTAGCAGCCATGATAGAACAAGGAATGAATTACCCACTTCACTTGGGAGTAACCGAAGCTGGAGAAGGAGAAGACGGAAGAATAAAATCTGCGATAGGGATAGGAGTTTTATTGGAAGATGGAATTGGCGATACCATTCGTGTTTCCCTTACCGAATCTGCTGAAGCAGAAATTCCTGTAGCACAAAATTTAGTGAAAAGATATGCGCACAGAGAAGACCACGATCCGATAGAAATTGTTTCTCAATCTTTCATAGATCCTTACGAATATACAAGGAGAAAAACACACACCATAAAAAACATAGGAAGCAAACACGTGCCTGTTGTGGTGGCTGATTTTTCATTAAAAAAAGAAATAAAAAAAGCTTCATTTTTCGCCTTAGGTTATAATTATTCTGTTCCTCTTGATAAATGGAATATTACCGACAAAGCTTGTGACTACGTATTTACAAACAAAAACACAGTAGACTTTGAAATACCAGGAACGCTAGGGCTAATTCACGAATACAACACTTGGCTAGAAGAAAAAAGTAGACCAAATAGATTCCCTTTTTTAGATGTAAAACAATATTTATCAGGTTGTGAAAAGCATGAAAAGCTAAACTTTGTGTCTGTTTTGTTAGCAGATTTTACGGATGAATTATTCGAGAAGTTGAATAAAGACAAAACAGTAGTTTTAATCATAGGTACCTACAACAAACACGGATTAGCAGAGCAGAGAATGACATTTAATTCTTTGATGCAAAACAAATGCAAGGCCCCAGTTGTAATAGGGAGAGCTTATGGAGATTTATCTCAAGAAGAATTACAAATAGATGCTTCGGTAGATATGGGAGGATTGTTAATTGATGGATTAGGAGATGGAATTTATATAGCTGCCGAAAATTGCGGAGGAGATTTATTTTTGAACGATACCGCATTTGGAATTCTGCAAGCAACAAGAACTAGAATTTCTAAAACCGATTATATTTCTTGCCCTTCTTGCGGGCGAACTTTGTTCGATTTGCAAGAAACAACAGCAAAAATAAGAGCCAAAACCAATCACTTAAAAGGATTGAAAATTGGAATTATGGGTTGTATTGTAAACGGACCAGGAGAAATGGCTGATGCCGATTATGGTTATGTAGGAACAGGAAAGGGAAAAATTACTCTGTACAAAGAAAAAACGGTAGTAAAGAAAAACATTCCTGAAGAAGATGCTCTGGATGAATTAATAGGCTTGATTAAAGAATATGGAGATTGGGTAACTCCTGCTTAATTTATTTTAAAAAAAGTCTTGATTTAAGGGGATTAACTCTTTTTTTGGTCAAGTTTTTAACTTAAATAACAGAATTAACAGTCTATTTACAGCAATTCTAAACAAATACACTACCTTTGCACAAAATTTAATTGATTTTATGTCACAAGAAATAAAGAATATTGCAATCATTGCCCATGTAGATCACGGGAAAACTACACTAGTAGATAAAATGATTTTAGCAGGGAAATTGTTTTCAGATCACGAAACTCCAGGAGAATTAATCATGGACAGTAATGACCTTGAAAAAGAAAGAGGGATTACGATTTTAGCAAAAAACGTATCGGTAAACTACAAAGGAGTAAAAATTAACATCATTGATACGCCAGGCCATAGTGATTTTGGTGGAGAAGTAGAGCGTGTGATGAACATGGCTGATGGAGTTTTACTATTAGTAGATGCTTTTGAAGGACCAATGCCACAAACAAGATTTGTGATGCAAAAAGCAATTGAAGCGGGACTAAAACCTATTGTAGTTGTAAACAAAGTAGACAAAGAAAACTGTACACCAGATATCGCTTACGAAAACGTATTTGATTTGATGTTTAGTGTAGGAGCTAGTGAAGAACAACTAGACTTTCCAGTAATTTATGGTTCTGCAAAGAACGGATGGATGAGTACTGATTGGAAAGAGCCAACTGATAACATTACACCATTATTGGATTGTGTGTTGGAACACATTCCAACTCCAGTATTTGATGAAGGAAACACTCAGTTGCTGATTACTTCTCTTGATTATTCTGCTTACGTAGGAAGAATTGCTGTAGGAAGATTACAAAGAGGAACAATAAAAGAAGGACAAAATGTTTCTTTGGTAAAAAGAGATGGAAGTATTGTAAAATCTAAAGTGAAAGAGATTTTCGTATTCGAAGGAATGGGGAAACTAAAAGTAACTGAAGTTCAAACAGGAGACATTTGTGGAATAGTAGGAGTAGAAGGATTTGAAATTGGTGATACAATTGCAGATATAGAAAACCCTGAAGCATTAAAAACGATAAAGATTGATGAGCCAACAATGAGTATGATGTTTACCATCAACAACTCACCATTTTTTGGTAAAGAAGGTAAATTTGTTACTTCTCGTCACATCAAAGATAGATTGGACAAAGAGCTTGAGAAAAACTTGGCTTTACAAGTAAAAGACACAGGTTCTGCTGATTCATTCATGGTATTTGGAAGAGGAATTCTTCACTTGTCTGTATTGATTGAGACAATGAGAAGAGAAGGATATGAATTACAAATTGGTCAACCACAAGTAATTATAAAAGAAATAGACGGAAAGAAACACGAACCAATTGAAGAATTGACAATTGACCTACCAGAAAATGTTTCTGGAAAAGCAATTGAAATGGTTTCTATGAGAAAAGGAGAAATGTTAAACATGGTTCCTAAAGGAGATAGAGTTACTATTGATTTCATTATTCCATCAAGAGGAATTATTGGATTAAGAAACTATTTGTTGACTGCAACTGCAGGAGAAGCAATTATGAATCACAGATTCAAAGAATTTGCACCATACAGAGGAGAAATTCCTGGAAGATCGGCTGGTTCTTTAATCTCATTAGAACAAGGGAAAGCAATTCCATTCTCATTAAACAACTTACAAGACAGAGGTAAGTTTTTCGTTAAATCAAACGAAGAAATTTATGCAGGTCAAGTAATTGGAGAAAACTCTAGAGATAATGATTTAACAGTGAATGTAACGAAGACAAAGAAAATGTCGAACATGCGTTCTTCTGGTGCTGATGATAAAGTAAAATTAGCTCCACCAATTATTTTCTCTTTAGAGGAAGCTTTAGAGTATATCCAAGAAGATGAATTAGTGGAAGTAACTCCATTAAGCATAAGACTAAGAAAAATCTTATTGAGTGAATCTGAAAGAAAAAGATCAGGGAGAAACTAGATTTCAAATCAATTTAGAGTTTAAGAGCCACAATTTTATTGTGGCTCTTTTTTTTAACTCATGAAAACGATCTAGAACTATTAAATGAATAATAATTTCGTTTTAAATTTATAAAAAACAACCTTAACCTTAGGAACAACACTCTTTTGTTTAGGCGGAGTTTCACATAAGTAACTATAAATAGTCACAATAAAATTACGACTATTTATTTGTGCGTTAATTTTCGTAATTTCACCCACTAATGGCAAAAACAATATTACTTACAGAGTTTGAGTATGACTTCCAATTAATTGGGATTAGCAGTCATGCAAAAGACTATAGAGTATCCTGGGAACTGAATAAAGTTTTTGGAATTGACCTCAATAAAGAAGATGACGTTTTATTTGCAACCAAAAAAGGAGGAAATGCAGTTTTTTCAATGTATTTTTATAAAAACAAGGAAGAAGAACAAGACGTAAGGTTAATTTCTAATAAATCAAATGGAAGGTTTCTGGTTTCAGAAACAAAAGCAGCCGATTATTTTTTAATTCTTTATGACTTTAATGAATATGAAGCTAGAGAAATGCTTGTAAAAATCAGAAAAATTAATGTTGTGTTAACAGCATTTGAGGTAGACGTTTCTACCTTGAAATCCAAAGAGAATTTACTCTTTTAGTAAAAAAGACAATGAGAAAAACAAAAATTATAGCGACCATAGGTCCAGCAACAGAGTCAAAAGAAAACTTGCAATCTATCATAAATGACGGAGTGAACGTTTGTAGATTAAACTTTTCGCATGGATCTCACGAAGATCACTTGAAAGTATTAAACAACATCAAGGAAATTAACCGAGAGAACGGAACCCACATTGCTACGTTAGGCGATTTACAAGGGCCAAAACTTAGGGTTGGAATAATGGCGGAAAACACACTTTTGGTAGAAGGAAAAGAAATCACATTTACCGACAAAGAATGCATAGGAAATGCAGACTTGGTATATATGAACTATAAAGATTTTGCAAAAGACGTAAAAAAAGGAGAATTCATAAGATTGGATGACGGAAAGTTAGAAATGCAAATTCTAAAAACCAACGGAAAAGACACAGTAAAAGCAAAAGTTACTCAAGGAGGGTTACTTAAATCAAACAAAGGTGTAAACCTGCCAAACACGGTTATTTCATTGCCCTCTTTAACCGAAAAAGATTTAGCCGATTTAGAATTTGCTTTAGAACATAACATAGATTGGATTGGACTTTCGTTTGTAAGGACAGCAAGAGATATTATAGAGCTGAAAGGATTAATCGCAGCCAAAAATAAAAAAGCTAGAGTAATTGCCAAAGTAGAAAAACCAGAGGCAGTTGAAAACATTGATGAAATCATAAAACATGCTGATGCAATAATGGTTGCAAGAGGAGATTTAGGAGTCGAAATTCCTATGGAAAAAGTTCCTTTGGTTCAAAAAATGATTGTAAATAAATGCATTAAATATTCTAAACCAGTTGTAATTGCTACCCAGATGATGGAAAGCATGATAGAGTCTTCTACTCCTACAAGAGCTGAGGTAAATGACGTGGCCAATGCCGTGCTTGACGGAGCAGATGCAGTAATGCTGAGCGGAGAAACTTCGGTAGGGAAATTTCCAAACCACGTGATAAAAGCCATGGTAAAAATACTGGAAGAAACAGGAACTTATCACATCACGGAAGAACCAAACGAGGAAAATCCAGACAAAAATCCAGAACGATTTATTACAGATTCCATCTGTTTTAATGCAAGTAACTTGGCAGACAAGACAAATGCCAAAGCAATTGTAACCATGACATTTTCTGGCTATACAGCTTTCAAAATATCGAGCAAAAGACCTAAAGCACACATTTATGTATTCTCAGGGAACAAAGAATTACTGACAAAACTGAGTTTGGTGTGGGGAGTAAAAACTTTTTACTACGACAAAATGGTTAGTACAGACCACACGATTGCAGACATCCATTACATGCTAAAAAAAGAAGGTTACTTAAAAGAAGGTGATTTAATAATTAACACAGCAAGTATTCCTCTAGAAGAGAGCGGAAAGACAAACATGCTTAAGTTGAGCCATATAGATTGATACACAAAGACTTTGTGTTAAAAAAAGCAAAGAAGAAACAAACGGTATCTTCTCTCTGGTACGATAATTATGAATACTTTATTCTGGGAACAGATTTAAAAAAAATAAAGATGAAAACGATTTTTACTACACTGATTTTACTTTTTTCAATAACAGCATTTACCCAAATTCCTCCAGGATATTACAATGCAGCAGCAGGACTAACGGGTTACCCTTTAAAAACAGCATTAGCCGGAATTATTACTAGCGGACATATTTCTAAAAGCTATAGTCAACTCTGGACAGCATATAACACTACAGATAGGGATAAGCATTATGAAAATGACAACACTATTATGGATATGTATTCAGAAAATCCAACAGGAGTAGATAGTTACAACTATACTTACCAATCAGACCAATGCGGAAGCAATGGACCTGAAGGAACTTGCTACAACAGAGAACACTTAATGCCTCAAAGTGTATTTAGCAGCAATAGTCCAATGAAAACAGATGTTCACCACGTAGTTCCATCGGATTATTATGTGAATAATAAACGAAGCAACCACCCTTTTGGTGACGTTACCTCTACAACATGGACTTCACAAAATGGATCTAAAGTA
>CAJJDF010000008.1 GCA_905182785.1 uncultured Flavobacteriales bacterium | reverse complement strand
TTTATCTGTTTAAATAAATTTGCATCCTATATTGCTACTCCACTAGGAGGAACTGCTCCTTATACATTTAATTGGAGTAACGGAACTACAGGGATTACAATGACTGAGAGTCCACAAGTTTCTAAAGCATATCAAGTGACTGTTACAGATAAGAATGGGTGTACATTTACAGATGAGTTTTTAATTAATCTTCATCCGCAACCATACCCTTGGTTTATAATGAAACCAGGTCCTATAACTGATGTATTTAATGTAGATGTAGAATTTGAAAATACAACAAACTATCCTCATTCATTAACTTACGAATGGTATATTGCAGATTTAGGGTCGTTTATTACAAGAGATGCTTTTATGACATTTCCTGATGTTGGAGGGGTAACGTATACGAGCTGCCTTAAAGTTGAAAATGAACAAGGATGTAGAGACAGTATCTGTAGAGATCTATATGTAAAACACGAATTATTGGTTTATGTCGCAAATACATTCACACCCAATGATGATAACATAAATGAAATTTTTATTCCATCTACAGAAGGTTTAAAAGAGGAAGGCTATAAATTTATGATTTTCAATAGATGGGGGCAATTAATATTTACAACCAACAGTAAAACCGAAGGTTGGGATGGGAAATTTAAAGGATTTATTGTTAAGGAAGACGCTTACATCTTTAGAATAGAAGGAATTATAAAAGAAAATGATGAGGAATATGAGAAGGTAGGACACGTCACAGTTCTTAAAAAACTTTAAGAAAATAATATTTAAACCTTAATCCATCTTGATTCAGTTCAAGATGGATTTTTTTTTGAAGTCTATCCTATTTATACTTTGATACAATTTATTATCTTTGCATTTGTATTTAAACAATCATGAATCAATATCAAAAAGTAGCTTTTTATACCCTTGGGTGTAAACTTAATTTTTCTGAAACTTCTACCATTGCAAGACAACTTGCAGATGCTGGCTTTGCCAAAGTAGATTTTCAGGAGAGTGCCGATATTTATATATTAAACACTTGCTCTGTCACAGAAAATGCGGATAAAAAGTGTAAGCAATTAGTAAAAAAAGCTTTGGGTTTTAATCCAAAAGCTTTTATTGTAATCGTAGGATGCTACGCACAATTAAAACCAGAAGAGATTGCTCTTATTAATGGAGTGGATTTAGTTCTTGGAGCTCAAGAAAAATTTAACATTGCTGAATACCTTGAAAACACAGATAAGAAAGAAGAAACACACATAGAAAATAAATCTATAAAAGAAACAAAAGAGTTTATCCCTGGTTATTCTATAGGAGATAGGACTCGTACTTTTATGAAAATTCAAGATGGTTGTGATTATTTCTGTACTTTTTGCACAATTCCTCTTGCTAGAGGAAAAAGTAGAAATGCCAGTATCAATAAAACATTGGTAGAAGCAAAAAAAATTGCTCAAACTAACGTAAAAGAAGTAGTGTTGACTGGAGTAAACATTGGAGATTTTGGTCAAGGAGGAGAAGAAAATTTTTATCAATTGATACAAGAATTAGATAAAGTAAAAGGAATAGAACGATTTAGAATATCTTCCATAGAACCTAATTTACTGTCTGAAGAAATCATAGAATTTGTATCAAAATCAGATAAGTTTGTTCCTCATTTTCATATTCCAATGCAAAGTGGATCGGATTTTTTATTGCAATCTATGCGAAGAAAATACGACAAAGCATTGTACCAATCTCGCATTGAAAAAATAAGAGAACTAATGCCAAATTGCAGTATTGGTGTAGATGTAATTGTTGGATTCCCCGGAGAAACGGACGAAATATTTGAAGAGACTTACCAGTTTATAGTAGACTTGGAAGTTTCTTACTTGCATGTATTCACTTACTCGGAGAGAGCCAATACTACGGCTGTAAAAATGAAAGAAGTAGTTCCTGTACCAACAAGAAAAGAAAGAAGTAAACGATTGAGAATTTTATCGGAGAAAAAGAAAAAAGCCTTTTACTTAAAAAACGAACAACAAACTGAGGAAGTATTATTTGAAGCAGATCACGAACACGGAATGATGAATGGGTTTACTTCTAATTATGTGAAGGTAAAAGCTCCCTACAATCCTTTGATTACAAACCTTGTTGTTCCAGTAAAAATGACGCAAGTAGATAGAGATGGATTAATGAAAATTGAATTCATAGAAAAAAGACAATTAACCGAACTTAAACATTTAACAAACTAACTTATGTACCCTACTCTATATCACTTTTTTTATGGAATTTTTGGATTAGAAATTCCTTTTCTAAAAATAATTCCTATGCTCGGTTTTTGGATTGGAGTAGCTTTTTTGGCGGCAAATTGGTTTAGTGCTAGAGAACTAAAGAGAAGAGAAGGTCTAGGCTTGATAAAAAGTACTTTTAAAACAATTACAGTTGGGAAACCTGCCAATCCTATTGAGTTATTTTTTAATGGCTTGTATGGATTTTTTATCGGATTTAAATTGTTCCCAATTCTTTCACAGTCGGGAATGGTGAAATTATTTGGGGATTTTGAACTGAAACCAGGAGAAAGTATAACAGATGATTTTGTAGGATTTCTTCTCTCTGGAACAGGAAATGTTGTTGCTGGATTAGTTGTAGCAGCAATAATGATGTATTGGAAATACCGTGAGGTAAACAAAGAAAAATTAGAAAATCCCATAGAAAAAGAAATAGAAATAAGACCCCATGAACAAATGGGAAATGTGACTTTGATTGGTATACTAGGAGGAATTGGGGGTGCGGTTCTTTTTGCTACACTTGAAAAACCGTGGTTAATTACGGAATATATTTCTAACCCAAGTTTGGGAATAGGCCACCTTTACAATGGATTAACTGTTTACGGAGGTGTTATTCTTTCTGTTATTGGGTGTGTTTACTATTTTTGGAAACAAAAATTACCCATTACTCAATACCTTGATGCAATAGGACCTACAGTTTTATTTGCCTATGGAGTTGGAAGAATTGGTTGCCAACTAGCTGGTGATGGAGATTGGGGAATAGATAACTTAGCTCCACAACCCGATTTTCTAGCATTTTTACCCGATTGGATATGGGCTTACGATTATCCTAATAACATAAATAACGAAGGAATTATAATGGAAAATAGTCTTTTTCCAGATTATAACCATAAGTTAGAAAACCCTGTCTACCCTACTCCAATTTATGAAATGATTATGTGTTTTGGACTGTTTGCTTTTATCTGGAGTTTGAGAAAAAAGTTAACTGCCCCAATGATGATGTTTAGCATCTATGTATTAGTAACTGGTATAGAAAGACTTCTTATCGAAAGAATTAGAATAAATACGGAATACGGCAGTGGACTATCACAAGCAGAAGAAATTTCTATCGGATTAATCATACTCGGAGCATTTGGTTTGTTTTATTTCTGGAAAAAACATAGAAACAAGGAAGTTATAAAAGAGTAACACGAATTCTCTGGGAATATTTAATTAAATTTGTTTTAATAAAAATAAACTGGATACTTATCAAGAGTTAACTATATCCTGCCAAATAGCTAAATATAGTGCACTGTTAACTATATACGGTTGTTGTAGGTAATTAAAATGAACACCGTAAAAACATATAACAAAGTAAACTCCGAAAAGGATGCGATAAGTTTTGGGATATCCAAAATGGAGGATATTTATATGAAACGTAGTGGGCAAACTGACGAACCTCATAGACATAATTACTTTACCGTACTCATTATTAAACAGGCGAAAGGATTTCATAAAATAGATTTTAATTCTTACGAATTAGCCCAACAACAGATTTTCTTTGTTGCTCCTGGACAAGTACACCAAGTAATAGAAACTGAAAAATCTGTAGGATTTGCAATGACTTTTTCTAACCAGTTTTTGATTGAAAACTCTATTCCACTAGCATTTATTAGTAGTCTTAATCTTTTTCAAAATTATGGGCTAACGCCACCTTTATTACCCAATAAAAAGCAATTTGACATTATAGAGCATTTCTCAAATACCATTTTTGATTTATTTACTAGCAATGCCCAGATGAAAAATCTATCTATTGGAGCATATTTGAAACTATTGCTGATAGAATGCAACAATATTTGCTCAATCAATCCGATAGAAACTGATATTGATTCTTCAGGAGACAACTTATTGAAAAAATTTAAAGAGTCAGTGGACTCCAATTTCAGGAAAGAACATTCTACCTCTTATTACGCCAATGAACTTCATATTACTGCAGACCATCTGAACCGCATAGTAAAAAGCAAAATAGGTAAAACTGCTAAAGAATATATTCAATCAAGAATAATAACAGAAGCGAAACGATTACTTTATTTTACCGCCTCAAATAGCAAAGAAATTGGCTATGAATTAGGTTTTAATGAACCTGCAAATTTTAGTGCTTTCTTCAAAAAAAACACCCAATTATCTCCTTCAATCTTCAAAAAGAGAGAAAATAAATCCTAATATCGGATTTTCATAAGTTTCTCTCTATTTTTCATATTCCACAGCCTTTTAAACTGTTTCATATTTGCATTATAATTTAAAGCAAACATTATGGAACGTAAAGAATTTATCAAAAATGCACTTCTCACGGGAGTTGTTGGTGCTATCGCTCCGCAGGTATTAACTGCAAAAAATAGTGAAAACATAAAATCTACTTACGATACTTTAATGGAACAAGTAGGATTTAATCATTTACCCAATAAAAACATTAATACAATGAACACAGTAATTCACAGAGCAGAAACAAGAGGAAAAGCAGATCACGGTTGGTTAAATTCACACCACACCTTTAGTTTTGCAAACTATCAAAACCCAGAAAGAATGAACTTTGGAGTACTACGTGTCTTAAATGATGACATAGTTCAAGAAGGAATGGGATTTGGAACACACCCACACGACAATATGGAGATTATTTCTATTCCGATAGAAGGCGATTTAGAGCATAAAGATAGTATGGGAAATGTAACGGTAATCAAAGAAGGAGATGTACAAATAATGAGTGCTGGAACTGGCGTTACTCATTCTGAATACAACAAAAACAAAGACAAGGAAGTCAAATTTCTTCAAATTTGGGTGTTTCCTAAAAGTAAAAATACAGAGCCTAGATACGACCAAATATCAATTAGAGATATCAAAAAGCGAAACGAATTTTATCAAGTACTTTCTCCTAACAAAGAAGACCAAGGTGTTTGGCTAAATCAAGATGCTTGGTTTCATATTGGCAATTTTTCAAAAGGAAATTCAGACGAATACAAAATAAAAAAAGAAGGCAACGGAGTTTATGCTTTTGTATTAGAAGGTACAATTGAAATCAACAATGAAAAACTATCAAAAAGAGATGGTTTTGGAATTTGGAATACAGAATCTTTCAACGTAAAAGCTTCAGAAAATGCAAGAGTATTATTAATGGAAGTACCAATGAGTAGATAAAATATTTAAATAAAAACATGATAATTAAAAATAAATAAAATGAACAACACAAACTGGACAATAGACAACGCACATTCGGAAATTGCTTTTAAAGTAAAGCATATGATGATTTCAACGGTAACAGGATATTTCGAAGATTTTGAAGCAAACGCAAAAACAGATGGTGATAATTTTAATAATGCTGAGATAGCATTTATTGCCAAAACAAGCTCAATTAACACAAAAAATAATGACAGAGATACACACCTAAAATCTGACGATTTTTTCAATTCAGAAAAATTTCCTGAAATGAAATTTGTATCAAAATCTTTTACAGGCGAGCAATTAATTGGTGACTTAACTATAAGAGATGTTACCAAGCAGATAACTTTAGATGCAGAGTTAAATGGAATAGCAGTTGACCCTTATGGTCAAACCAAAGCAGGTTTTGAAATAAAAGGAGAAATCAACCGAAAAGATTTCAATTTGACTTGGAGTGCAGTTACAGAAGCTGGAAGTATCGTAGTTTCTGATAAAGTAAAATTAGTAATTGACGTACAATTTATTAAACAAGCTTAAAATCTAATATGCAATTATTACATAACTTAAAATGGCGTTACGCCACTAAAAAAATGGATGCTTCAAAAAAAGTATCTCAAGAAAACATAGACTATATAAAAGAGGCAGTACAATTGTCTGCCTCTTCTTATGGTTTGCAACCCTACAAGATTTTAGAAATTAAGAATTCTAAATTAAGAGAAGAATTAAAACCACTTTCTTGGAATCAATCCCAGATTACGGATGCTTCTCATTTATTTGTTTTTTGTAATTATACAATGATAAATGAAAAAGATATAGATGATTTAATTCTATTAAAATCGGAAACTAATGGCATTCCTATCGACAAAATTTCTGGTTATGGCGATTTTGTAAAAGGAAAACTTAAAGAGAAATCAGAAACAGAAATGTTTCATTGGACTGCCAAGCAAACATACATTGCCCTCTCAAATGCTATGAATGCGTGTGCTGAATTACAAATCGACTGTACACCAATGGAAGGCTTTGAAAATGGTGATTACAATCAAAAATTAGGGCTAACAGAAAAAGGTTTGAACGCTTGTGTTGTTTTGGCAATTGGGTATCGAGATAATAAAGATGCTTCCCAAAATTCTAAAAAAGTTAGGAAATCAATTAACACAATTTTTGAGAATATAATTTAGCACTAGGCAAGAATAACTAACTACAACAATGTATAAAAGCAATAGCGGTTTGGGTTTTAACTCGAACCGCTGTTGCTTTTAATTAAGTATATTGCTATCCGAAAGATGGTGCTATTTTAATCCGCTACTGCTCTTATACTAACCGTTAGAAATCTCTATTTCAAATCAACAGAATAAAACTTCTTATCCAAAGAAACAACTTTTGTAACATTAGTATCCATCCTTTCTAAATAATATTTTAATTTATATTCAGGAATTGTGCTATCAAATATGATGTGTTTCGGTTTCGATTGTTTTAAATATGCTTTCAAAACTTTGAGTGATTTTTTATTTACTACTAGATAGTCTGGGTTTATTTCTGTCAAGTAATCGTTATTCAATACTTGAATAATTTTTTCTTCAAAATAAAAAATATTATTCTCTACAAATAAAAATTTATCTTCGTAAAAATTTGATAATGAATCAATATTAAGATAGACTTTGGAGGTTAAATTGTGGTTATTCCAATTGTTATTCACGTTAAATAGCATTTTACTCCAGTCATTTTTCAATTCTTTGCTGGATACAAAATAAACTTTTTTGTTCTTTACCAATTCGAATACTGTTTCGCCCTTTATTGAATAAAACGTCAAGTAGTTTTGTTGAATAGAAGAGTATTGAGTATCTAATTGTAAACCGAGAAAAACAAAACTCAAAAACATTGTAGCATAAATAAATTTAGCTTTTCGGTAGTAGATTGAAATCAAGAACAAAAATATAGTTAAGTACAATAAATAAGTCTCAAAAATAGATAAAGCAATTTCTTCGATAAGTGAATAAGCTAATTTTTCGGTGAAGAAAATGGCTTGATTCAAAACCCATAAAAAGAAATTGAGAACCTTGCCTATAAGTAAAGAGAATCCTCCAAAAGGAGCTACAATAAACAACCCTATTCCCAAATAAAAAATAAGGATAGCGGAAGGAATTACCACTAAATTAGAGACAAAGAAATAAACAGGAAACTGATGAAAAAAATGTAAACTTATGGGAAGCGTAGCAATTTGTGCAGCAAGCGAAACACAAGTAATCGCCCATATTTTTTGAGCAATGGTGTTATTGAAATAAATGAGTTTGTAAATTTTGGGTTGTAGATAAACTATTCCAAAAACAGCTGCATAAGACAATTGAAAACCTACTTGGTAAATCATATAGGGATTTATTATCAATAACACAATGGCCGAAACGGCAAGGGTATTATAAATAGACACTTTCCTGTTCAATAATTTATCTCCAACAATAATGAAAGTAAACATGGTACTGGATCGCATCACAGAAGCGGACAATCCTGTCATAAGGGCATAAAACCAAAGGGAAGAAATGAGTAAAATTGCGATTAAATACTTGGAATGTTTTATCCTCTTGAAAAGATTAAAAAAATTAGCAAGTAATAAATATAAAATTCCTACATGCAATCCCGAAACGGCTAAAACATGCATAGCTCCAGCACTGGAATAGGATTTTATTAACTCTTTATCTAAATTTTCTCGGCACCCCAACAGTAATGCCGAACCAACTTTTAGCTGCTTTCCTTCCACTCCATTTTCTACCAAATAACCATAGAGTTTCTCTCTCATTTTTTGAGAAAAAGTAATTAGCAAATTACCCGAATTCACTTCTGTTTTTTGCCAAGTATTTGTATCCAAAAAAACTTGATAATTAATTTGATGAATATTCAGATAACGGCTGTAATCAAATTGATTGGGGTTTCGTGCCCCTTCAACTTTATTTATTTTGTTTTCAATTATTAATTCATCTCCATAAACCAGGGATTTTACTTGGTCGTTCTTTCTAAAATAAGCCAGTAATTTTCCTTTACAATTCAATTCTTTTTCTCCTAAGACACTATTTATTTGCAAGATAGTTTTGTAAGAATTTTCCTTTTCCACCAATCTATCAATCACTTTTACGTGATAAAATTCGGATTGGCTCACTGTTTTTGAAAAATGAGTGTCCCAAAATTTCTGGGTTCGTGAAATGGTGTACTGATAGCCTACCAAAAAAATAGTAATAGAAACAAGTATGCCAATTAATTTTCTGTTTTTAAAAGTAGAAAAACGAAAATATACGAGGTAAACAATTAACGAACAGCAACAAAAAAGTGTTATTAGAAAATGGTTAATCTGGAGATTAGCAGCTGTCATTATTCCCAAGGTCATAGGGACTAAGATTCGTACTCCAGGATTATTTAACCAAAATTTCATACTGTAATATAATTAAATTAATTGATTATGAGTGTTTTATATTTTACAAATGAACTTTAAAACTTAAACATGATATATTAATTGAAAAGTCTCTCTAAGAATAGAAAACAAACCACTATTTTTACATTAGATAATTATCCATGACAAAAATGAAATTTATAGTCACAATTTTTATTGTTTTAAGTTCTACTGCTGTAGTTTCTCAAAACAACATCATGGATGCGTTCAATAAAATAAAGGGTGAAAAAGTATTAGAAAACGCTTCTATAAGCTTTCGTGTAATAGATTTGGATACTGACTCTGCAATTGCTGAGTACAACTCTTACAACAGCCTTGTTCCTGCTTCTACCATGAAAATTGTATCAACTTCTGCAGCTCTGGTTTCCTTGGGTTCTTACACCAGTTTCAAAACAACTTTACAATACGATGGCGTTATAGATTCTAATGGAGTTCTTCTGGGTAATATTTATATTAAAGGAGGTGGAGATCCAACTTTAGGTTCCAACTATTTTCTTAATAAAGACGAAAACGCTTCAGATTTTATGCTGAAATGGGTTTTGGAAATTCAAAAACTAGGAATAAAAGAAATAAAAGGTGCTGTAATTGGAGATGCAAGTCACTTCAGTTACGAAGGTGTTCCTTCTACTTGGCTTTGGGGAGACATGGGGAATTATTATGGAGCAGGAACCAGTGGATTAACTATTTATGACAACCTTACTTATTTAACTTTTCGCTCTGGTCCTCTTGCTGGAGATTCTACTTTTATTGATTGCGTTACTCCTTGTTTACCAGATCAGAAATTTAACAACCAGGTGAAAGCTGCTGACAGTAAAAAAGACAATGCTTATGTGTATAGCGCTCCTTATTCAAACCTTAGATTAATAAAAGGGTCTATACCAAAAGGAAGGGATGATTTTAATGTAAAAGCTTCCATGACTGACCCTGCTTATCAAGCTGCTTGGGATTTAGAATATTATTTATTGAATGCTGGAATCAAAATCCAATTGGGTGCAACTACCAAAAGAAAAATGGAATTAGCAGGAATGCAAACAGAAGAAAATCGAGCAAATTTTTATACTCAAAAATCACCTTCTATTGCCCGTATTGTTTACAAAACAAACC
Organism: uncultured Flavobacteriales bacterium; assembly: GCA_905182785.1. Taxonomy (GTDB): domain Bacteria; phylum Bacteroidota; class Bacteroidia; order Flavobacteriales_D; family CAJJDF01; genus CAJJDF01. The sequence continues at coordinate 23,118 of CAJJDF010000008.1, read as the reverse complement.
ATGTGAGTAATAATTTATATGCAGAGCATTTATTGAATGCAGTGGGTAAAAAAAGAAATAATGGAGGGAGTAACTCTGGAGGAGCTTTGGCTGTAAAAAACTTTTGGAGTAAACGTATAAACACAACAGGAATGTATATTTCTGATGGCAGTGGAATGTCACGAATGAATGCAGTTTCTGCTTATCACTTAACTTCTATATTGAGGTATATGAAGAAAAGTAAAAACTACAAGTCTTTTTATACTTCTCTGCCCATTGCAGGGAAATCTGGAACAATGACTCGAATTGGAAGAAAAACTTACGCTAGCGGAAGATTAAGGGCAAAAAGTGGAACTATGACTCGGGTAAAAAGTTATGCTGGTTATGTAAAGTCTAAATCGGGTAAAAACTTGGCCTTTGCAATAATTGTAAACAATTACAATTGCTATAATTCTATTATGACAAAGAAACTTGAAAAAATAATGGTTGCTATTGCGAATCATTAAGGATTCTGTTTTTTCGTACTATTACACCTTATTTCTAAGGAGAAATACTAAAAGGAAAAGTGTAATTACTTATTCAAAAACCTCCATTATTCTAACAAAATTCTTTTCGTTAGAGTAGTTTTCTAATAAAATTGATTTTCTTTTTTCAATGATTTCGGGAGATACTTCTTCTTCCATTAAGTTTTTAATCTTAATAATTTGTTTATCAATGTTATCTTCTACAATACAACAAGCTGCCAAAGTTGTTCCTTCCACCATTTTACTATTTACTAAACAATGCCTTCCTTGGTAAAGGACATTTAATAATTTTAGTTTTAATCCTGTTGCTTGGTTGGTGTACAAAAAATTGATTTGTGCATTGGCAATTAAACCATTCATTTGTTCTTCTTCTGGATTAGAAATCAAGGTAATGTGCTCATGCCTTTCTATTTCTTTTAGAAGGTGTTCGGGAGGGTTTAATCCTGCTACAATTAAATGAACATCCAATACAGAAAATACAGTTTTAATTAAATACGAAACAGCTTCGTAATTTTCTGAAACCGATAAATTACCATGATACAACACATAATCTCCTTTTCCTTCGGCTATCTTTACCTCGAATCCCGAATGAAAACTAGGAACAAAATGATTGTTCGATTTTGGATATTTCATTTCGAAATAATGAAAATCAGTTTGTGAAACCATAAAACTATGTTGGGCGTGTTTCAGAATTGGCTCATATCTTTTAAGCTTTCTTGCTTCCCATCTCAAAAATATTTTTTTAGAAAAACTCTTTTCAGATTTTGCCAAGTGACTGTAATATTTGTGTTCAATGTTACTTTCTCTGTATAGTTTTATTCTGTCTTTTAGTTTAGGATTATTCAATAAATAACACGTATGTAACCCTTCAAATAAAATAGGGTAATCATTTGATAATAAATTACTTTCTAGCTCCTTAGAAACTCTTGTTTTAACAATAAAAGGAATGGATGATAACAAATTAATCCAATGATCTTTTCGTTTGTAATACGTTACCGATTCACAATACTTTTCTAATTCTGGTTGCTCCTCTCTTCCATATTCAAAACAGTGTAAGTGTACTTTTACTCCCATCTTGTAGAAAGTCTTCAATTTATAAAACACATCTATCACTCCCCCATAATTAGCTGGAAAAGGGACATCAAACGAGATGATATTTATTGCTTCAATCATTTAAGTAATTTACTGTATATTTCTTTCAAAACCAATTCTTCGTTTTCCCAATTCAATTCCTCAGAAGCTTTTTTTGTATTGTTTTTCTTATCCTCATACTCTTCCTCATTATTAAAAACACCAAGAATAGTTTCTGCAATATCCTTTGGATTATGGCTTTTTGTAATCCATCCTACTTTGTATGTTTCTACAATTTTTCTAATCTCAACCAAGTTACTTGTCAAAACAGGAGTTTGATAATTGATGTAATCAAACAGCTTATTAGGTAAGGAATATTGATAATTGAGGTTTGTGTTTTTGTCCAAAGACAATCCCAAATCAGAATTAAATGTGTAATTAATCAACTCTTCATAAGCTACTTTACCTATTATTTTTACTTTATCTTCTAAGTTATCTTTTGCAATATTTTCTTTCAAAATCTCGAAAACATCCCCTCCACCCACAATCAGAAACAAATAATCTTGAGGTAAGTATTTCATTGCTTCCACCATTTCCTCTGCTCCTCGGTCTCTGTTTATTCCTGCACCTTGCAACAACAAGACTTTTTTGTCTTTTGGCAATCCTAATTCTTCTCTTGTCTTGAATTTGGTTTGTAAATTTTGTTTTGGGATATTCCTCACCACCTTTACTGATACTTTGTATTTATCCTCATATACTTTTGCAATAGAATCGCATACTGTATATACATTCTTTAATTTTGGAAAAATATATCGCTCTATTCTTAGCCACATATTTTTAGCAAATGAACCTTCTTTTAATTCGGGTACTTCGGTAAAATATTCATGTGAATCATACACCAACTCTGTTCTTCTGAATTTACTTACTTTGTAATTGGCCAACAAAGTATCTAAATCATTGGAAAGTAAAACTGAATGTTTTTTGAATAACAAATACCAAAACAACCTAAAATTGAGCTCTGCGTAAAAAAAAGGTCCTTTTTTGAACAATAACTTTATTCTTTTTGTCTTATATTTCCTTGGAGCAAGCGGTAAACTATTGGGTAATTTTCTACCAACAAGAGTAACCTCGAAACCTAAACAAATCAATGTATTACAAACCTTATCTACTCTCTGGTCAGAAAATAAATCATTGGAAACAGAAACAATAATATGGTTTTTATTTTTACTCAATTACTTAACTAATTAATTGCTTTCTATTTTATCTTTAGGAACAAAAGCTAATAAAATAAATGCCGCAACAAAGAAAACTGCAATACAAATAATAGAGTTTCTCATGCTCCCGGTAACTTGTTCTAAGAAACCAAACATGAACATCCCTACAACTATTGCTAATTTCTCTGTTACATCATAAAAACTAAAGTAAGAAGATGTATCTTCTGTAGGGGGTAAAAACTTAGAATAAGTAGAACGAGAAAGCGCTTGAACTGAGCCCATAACCAATCCCACAAATCCTGCTGTGATATAAAACTCAAAAGGTGTTTGTACAAAATATGCCCAAATAACTAAGCAAACCCAAGCAAAAATAATAATTTGAAGTGTTTTTACATTCCCTATCATTTTAGAAACTCTTGCCATTCCCAAGGCTCCAGGAATTGCAATTAATTGAATTAATAAAATACTCAATATTAACCCCGAACTTTTTTGATCTTCATATTGTCCCGTAAATATTTCTTTGGATGCAAAATAGACTGCAACTAACATTACTGTTTGTACTCCTGTACTAATCATAAAGAAAGCAGGTAAGAATCTTTTCAAGTTAATATCTTGCATAAGTTCTTTGTAAACTGACCTCAATTCCTTGAATCCGTTTCCCAAAATATGTTTTGAAACTTTAAATTTCTCTTTACTTTCTTTTATTCTAGCAAAGAAAACATGACTAAACCCAAACCACCAAACTCCAGTGAGAAGGAACCCAAATTTTGAAGCATTCACTTTTCCAGATTGAAGCACAGCTCCATTTTCATCTAAAATATCAGCTATTCCCATAAAATCAGGGAATGAATTGTTGAAAGTCACAAGTACTAAACAAATAATTAAGAGAATTACACTCCCAATATAACCCATAGAAAAGCCTCCTGCACTTATTTTGTCGTGGTCTTTTTTCTCGGCAATCTCTGGTAAATAAGCGTTATAAAACACCAAACCACCCCAAAAACCTACTAAAGCAAGAACAAAAAACAAAAAGCCAATTTCAATTGATTCGAGACTAAAAAAGTATAATCCCATACAAGAAAATGAACCTAAGTATGCGAAAATTCGTAAAAATAATTTTTTTCGACCAACATAATCTGCTATTCCTGATAAAATTGGAGATAAGAAAGCCACAATCAAAAATCCAATTGCACTGACGTATGTGATTAAAGATGTGTTAATCCACTCGCTACCAAATGCTTTTACTAAGTATTGGGTATTCCCTTTGATCATAGTTTCTGAAACAAATGGACTATCGAGATTGGACGTTATCCCTTCATAAAAAATAGGGAAAATTGCTGAACTAATTACCAAACTGTAGACTGAGTTTGCCCAATCATATGCCATCCAGCCTCTTATCGTTTTTTTGTTTCCTTTTTCTATAGCCATGGTTAAATATAGAACTATTTTTTAATTATCAATCCTCTATTTCTTCAAACTTAATCCCAGCATTAATCTCTGTTTCCAAACTATTTCCTCTTGGAGGAACAGGGCAAGAATAACCATAAGTGTAAGCACAATAAGGATTGTAAGCTTTATTAAAATCCAAGACCATAGTATTTCCTTTTGGAATTCTTACATCTAAATAACGACCTCCTCCATAGGTTTCATTTCCATTGGTGTAATCATTGAATGGTAAAAACAAATAATCTTCGTACTCGGGATTCTTTAATAAACCTAAGTTTTGATACACATTAAGCTTATAAACTGTGTCTTTTATGGTGAAAGTAACTGTTCCGAAGACTCTATATTTTGGCTTCCTATCTGTAGATGTTTTCATCCTAAACATTTTGGATGTTTTTGATTGCTCGATAGTCGCGACCACATAATAATTGGTGTCAATATCATAGAAAGGAAAGGCAGTAAACTTTTCTCTTGCTTCTTTTTTCAAAGGCGAATACAAAGAATCTTTGTATTGTGCATTAAGCTCTGATCTGTATTCTTTATTTGATTTTACTATCTCTTCTTGGTTCTTTTGAGAGAAAGAACTGAATGAAGTCAACATCAAAAATAGTATAATTAGGTTTTTCATAGGTTTTATTCTTTTATTATCTTCTTCTCCACTACTCCATTCACAGAAGTCATTTTAAGAATATAAACTCCCGTAGCTAATTTAGAAACATCTAATTGTTTCGTGATTTGTGTTTCCTATATCAGTTATTTCCCCGAAATAGGATACAAAGTAACCGAAGTCAATTCTTCTTTGTTATCACTATTCCCAAACTATCTCATGAGGTGTTGGGAAAATCATTTGTTGTGGGGATAATAATTGAGCTTGAGCCAAAAGACCAAAATTAATACCAAGAAGGTTAATACTAATTTTTTCATAATTTATAAATTTGGTAAATATCTTTCTTCAATTACTGATAAATGATGCTGAATGTGACCTGCAATAATATGTGCAATACTTTTTATAGTAAACTCATTTCCACTCGCTCTTCCTTTTCTATCCATTGCTTCGTTCGGTAGGGTATTATAAAACATGATAGTAGATTTATGAACTGCTATGTACTCATTGAGTAATTGACCTTTTGATTTTAAATCTGCCATTGCTTCTGCGGCAAATTCATTTTCATCAAACCCCGGTAACTCCGATTTATCATTTCTTGCAAAACACATTGCTCGGTACATAAAAACACGCTCTGTATCTATTAAATGTTGTAGTAAATCTTTAATACTCCACTTATTTTCTTCGTACTTAAACAGCATCTGTTCTTCGGTAAGCGGAAGTATCGTTTGTATCAAATGATTGTGACTTTCTACCATAGTTTGCTCAATATCTTGAGAAGTAGAAAGTGCTATGTATTTATCAAAATAGGACATAATTAGTTATTTTTTATAATTTCAAAGTTAATTATAACTGTTTTATCTTTTGGAATTGCATTCGATTTAATTGTAACTGTTTTAGTCAATTTACCAAATAATTGTTCGGTATTAATAGCTGCTTTTATTATTCTTGATTCTCCAGAAAGAAGAGGAGTTTCATCATTTTTTACTACTGTACAACTGCAAGAACCCTCAATTCCAAATATAATAAGTGGAGCATTCCCTTCATTGGTAATCGAAAACTTAACCTCAATAGGAATGCCATTTTTACGCTTTCCTAAATTAATATATTCCTTGTCTAACTTAATTTTGGGAGCTTTTTTTTCTGGCTGGATTTTGTAGCTAACCGACACTATTTCAATTTTTCTTTCCAAGGCTGCTACTCTACTGTAAACCGAGTTTCTTTGGTCATTCACATTGTCACTTACCAATTTACTTGCTGTATATTCTCCAAATGGCTCTTCCTTAAATGATAATTTACTGCTATTTATATACTTCTTGAATTTTCCATTTTCAAATTCATTTAAGAAATTCTTCAAACTAGAAATCCTTCTTCCTGTCAGTTTCACATTGTAATCAGTTTTTGCCAAGGGACTTGCAAAACCCTTTACTGTCAGTTCTATTTCTATTCCTTTTTCTAATTCAAGAAATAATAACTGGGTAAATAAATCCAAATCTTTGACTCCTTTTTCCACATAATCTTTAAAGAAATCGTCAATATCGAGAATAGCTTCTTCCTCTTTCATCTCCTGTAACCCTTTGGAATATTCGGTTTTATAAGTTGGAACTAATTCCATATAATCCACATAGGTTGTCAAATAATTGAGCTCTGTAGTTGTTTTTGTAGTTCTAGGATTGGGACAATCGTTATGAAAATAAAGTGTTACAGGCAGGTATTTATTAATGTCTTCCAAAGTTAAAATCTCTATTTCCTCTGGTTTTATTTCTTCTGGAAATGCAACCGAATAAATATCGTTACAGCAAGTTGCATTTTTATCAGTTAAACTACCTTCTCTGTTTGATGCTAAATAATTGGTGTCGGTAATTGTATCTACAAAATAGTACATATCATTCCACCTAGAATTAATTGGCATTCCCAAGTTTTTTGGTCTAGTCAATCGGTCAGGGTTTCCAAGTGATTCGAAAATATCAAACCCTCCTAATCCTACGTGCCAATCGGAACTGAAATATAACCTACTTTTCTTCAAATCATAAAAAGGAGTAATTTCATTGTCAATAGAATTAACTTGCTCTCCTGCATTTATTGGAGTCTCAAAACTCCCGTTTTCTTTTCTTTTGGTGTACCAAATATCTAATTTCCCAAACCCTCCTTTTCTATCAGATACAAAAAACAAATACTCCTTCCCGTTTTTATAAAAACTCATGGGTTGAGTAGTTGTTGAAGATGCTGAATTTAATTTCAATTCTTTGGCACTTCCCCACTTTCCATCTTTATAACTAGAAACTATTAATTTACACCTGTTATTCTCATCACATCTGGTAAAGTAAAATTGAGTTTCATCTGCACTAAAACAAGAATTAGCATTGTGAAATTGAGGCGAATTAATAGTCAAAGGCAAATCATCCTCAGTTTTCCAGTTGGAATCTACGATAGTAGCTTTGTACAATTTTACTTTGTATATTTCATCCAGTACTTGTCTGTCCAGACCTACTTTTTTTGTTCTTAGAGATGAGAAAAATAATTGATTGTCTTTCACCACTGGATTAAATTCGGAAGCTACCGTATTTACTCCTTCGCCAATGTTTTTTACAACCGCCTCATTTCTGTATTTCTCTGCTCTTCTTGCAAAGGCAGAAGCTCTTATTTCTTGTTTAGCCTTTTGATTTTCATACGAATTAGATTTTCTATAAATAGTTTTTACACGCTTCCAAGTTTTATAACTGCCCAAATAATCGCCATTTATTTTTTGCATGGTTGCTAACCAAAAAACTGCTTTTGGGTATTCTCTTCCTCCGTCTTTTAAGTAAATTTTACCGTAATAATATTCTGCCTTTTGGTAATTGTTTTGCAACCTTAAAGCTTCGGCATATTTCATAACCAATTCCGTATCAAGAGAATCATAATCCAAAGCCATTTTATAATAAGAACCAGAACCATAAAAATCTCCCTCATGAAAACTCTTATCGCCTTCATTCACTAATTGAGTTTTGGTTTGCGCAAAGCCAATACTCTGAAAGAGAATTAATAAAACGATATAAATGACTTTTCTTTTCATTAGTAAAAAAATATACTCTATTATGGAGTTAAATGTAATCTGGGCAAATTATGTGTTTGTGTCGAGACGGTTTAAATAATTTTAAAATATAAATAGCAGATAATTCTATCCCTCCTCTTCCGTTACTCGCTTGTTTTAATGTAGATAAATTAATGTCATAACTCAATCCAAAATGCCAATTATTATAATCGTATTCGGCAGTGACAAATCCGGCATCTTTGGTTCTGAAAAACACTCCTAAATAAGCTGCTTGGTTTGCTCCAACAGCTTCTGAAAGAATGTACTTTCCTCTTCCTCCCACAATGTACTCAAAGTATTTTCCTTGATGCATATAAAACATGGCTGGAATTATATCTACTTTATCATGCACAGGAAATTGATAAGATGCAAAACCTGAAAAACGCCTGTCAACACGGATTGCTTGGTTATTAAAATAACTTTCTTTCGGTTTTGTAATGTTAAATAAGCTAACTCCTACACTCAGCTTTTTTCTTTCGCCTATTTGGTTGTCGTAAGTAATTCCCGCATGTAGATTAAAGAAATTTTGTGAAGTAGAAATGAATGATTCTCTATTAGGTAAGCCATCTACATAGGAAATACCATTGTATTGAGCATCAAATCTCAATTCATCATAGCTCAAGTTTTTATTAGTTATTCCTGTCTGAACTCCAACAGTTATTCTTTGACTAGAATCCTTTTTGAAAGGAATTCCATAACTCCCAACCACATTAAAAACGGTAGTTCTAAATCTTGAATCTCCTGTATTGTCGTTATTAAAAATGACTCCTGCTCCCACATTATTTTTACCAAAAACATTCTTGGCATCTGCCGACATACTGAATGTGCTAAAAGGAATTGTTACCGAGTTCCATTGGTTACGGTAATTCCCAGCAAAACGATAGTTCCCATCAAAGTTACCTGCTAAAGCAGGGTTCAAATTGAGAGGAGAATTGTAAAATTGCGAAAAATGAATATCCTGCGCTTGACTTGTTATAGAAACAAAAAAAACGGCAAACAATGCTATTTTCGCTCTATAATTCACTCTTAGTTTACTATTAATTTTACAGATTTATTGTTGTAGTGAATAAAATAAACTCCCGAACTCAATTTACTGGTAGAGAAAGAGTTTGAATATGCACTAAAAATAGTTTTTCCTGAAACATCTATTAGATTAAAGTTAAGTTTATTAGAAAAATTAACTTGTTTTCCTTTAGCTACAGGATTTGGATAGACTGAAATCTTGGTTCTCTCATTTTCTCCAATACCTGCAAAATCATTTTCATTGATAAAGATTGTGTCTTGAGAAATAATCCCTATTTCACTATTTATTGGAGTAGAAAAATTAAAGATTAATGTTTCAGTAATTTCTATATCGCTATCATTAATAATTGTGAATTGAAAACTATCTTTTGTGACTCCAGGAGCAAATATTAATTCTAAAGGAAACATAGAACTTGTTGTATAGTCCATGCTTAGAGTAGCTGAACTAATTGTGTCAATGTTTACCATCACTTTAACTGTATCTAAAAATTCATTGGAAAGATTAACAAAAACAGTTTGTTGACCATCACTTTCTGTATAATTTGTCTTGTTGGTATCAAAAGAGATAATAGGTTCTGGTAAATGTTCTATTATAAACAATCCAGCTCTTCTGTCCGAAGCTAGTATTTTTCCTGATTTTAGTAAAGGATAAACTCCCCAACATCCTTCTCCTCCACCTCCATTAGCTCCTTGATACGTATCATAATAGGCTACGTTTTCAATGTTGTATTTATCAGTTATATCAAAAACCTGAACTCCATCATAATAATAACTTATGAATACATAATTATCTTTTATAATTGGATTGTGAGCAATTTGCTGAGGATTTGAGATTCCTGTTCCTTCTACATCAGTTACCAAAATAGTAGAAGGTGTAGAAACATCCATTGCTTTTATTCTTTTTCCGTGTGTCTCATCACACATAATGTAAGTTGTATCATCATTAGACAGATAACCAGAATGATTATAACCTTGATCTATATAACTTGAAAGTGTTCCTGTAACAATAGGAGACGAAGGATTAGAGAAATCAATAATATGCATGGCATCATTATCATTGGTATAAGCAATGTTATCTCTTACATAAATATCGTGGACATAACCAACAAAAGAAGACCACCAAGAAACATCATCTGCCAAATCTGTTATTAAACTAGGACTTGCAGGATTAGAAATATCAATCAATCTTAACTCATTACTTCCAGTTCGTTTACTTCCTCCACAGGAATATAAAATTTCATTAGCTGAGTCAATAAAAATATTGTGTGACTTTACTATCAATGTTGTTTTATCATAAACAACATGCACAGAATCTGGCAAATAAGATAAATCTGCTATTTGCAAACTACTTGAGGCTTGGTCGCAAACCATGTACAAAAATCCATTTCTTACATCAAAATCTCTGTGTGTTACATTTCCTCTGTATCTTCCTGGTACAAAATCTATTTCTACTGTTGCGCTTGGATTGGTAATATCAATAATATGAGTTCCTTGTGTAGAACCAATAACAGCATACTCCACTCCTTTCATTTCGAAACCAAAAACTTCATTGAAAGTATATCCTCCAGCATTTGTAGCTAACGAAGTGTCCGTCCAGGTACCCAACAATCTCATGTTTTTACTTTGAGAAAAAGTAAGGAAATGAATGGAAATAAAAATAAATAAAACAATGATTTTTTTCATAGGTAACTAGTATGGTAGTTATATCATCTAAAATACGAAAAAAAAAATCCTTAGTTGCGAAAACTAAGGATTTGAATTATTTTGAGGTTTATATTAAGTCGATTACTCTATTCTAGATAGTTTTGTACTTTTAACTAGCCCTTCTATCACTTTATTTACTTTTTTAATTCTTGGGTCACAATCGTATCTACACACCACTTTTTTTGTTTTTCCTTTGTTATTCACATAAGTAACTGTAGTTGGTAAATCAGTTACATTTTCATTATCATAAACTGCATTCAGACTAAAAAAACCAATTATACTTACTTCTTTAATCGTTCCATTCAATGCGTTTAAGTCAACTTTTCCTTTGAATTTTCCAATATTTTCTACATTTTTTATTCCTTCGTAAATCAAAGTTCCATCTTTAAATATTTGTGCAGAATAAGCTGGACAAATTCCAAAACAAACTGATTTTGATATCGATATTAAAGCAACCCCTATCTGTCTATCATCTGGCTCAAGCTTTGCTTGTTCTGGGCTCAAGTCTTCCGTGTTATCAGATACTGGAAATTTAGACTCTACTTTTATTTGAGCTTCTTGTTTTGCTTCTTTTCTGTTTTTACAAGAAACGGTTACCAAACTTAATGCAAGAACTATGTATAGTATGTTTTTCATCTTGTGTTATTTTTAATAGTCAATAAATCAAAAAGCGTTCCTAACTTATTATTTCTTTTTCTTATTGTCTTTCTGAGCTTGTTGCTGCTTCATTGCATCATCCAATCTTGATTGAAAACCAGATTTCTTTTTTGGCTTTACTTTATTTGCATCAATTGTTGCTCTTATCTTCTTGTCGTCTATCAAATACTTCTTCACAAATAGCATTAACCCCATTGTAATTAAGTTTCCACAGAAATAATAGAAAGTAAGTCCTGCCGCATAGTTATTCAAGAAAAACAACATCATTAGTGGCATTAAATACATAATCACTTTCATGTTTGGCATTCCAGGCTGAGATGGCATACTCATTTGGCTGCTGTTCATTCTTGTATAAAAAACAGTAGATATAGTAAGCAACACTGTAAATAAACTGATGTGATCTCCATAAGCTGGAATACTAAATCCTAAATCATAAACCGATTCATAAGTAGATAAATCTTCTGCCCAAAGAAAAGATCTTTGTCTCATCTCAATAGAAGAAGGAAAAAATCTAAATACGGCAAGTAAAATTGGCATTTGGATAAAAAGTGGCAAACAACCTGCCAATGGATTTACTCCCGTTTTACGGTAAAGTGCCATTGTTTCCTTTTGCTTTTCAGCTGCATCTCCGTTTTTATACTTTTCATTTATTACTTCAATTTCAGGTTTCAATACCTTCATTTTTGCACTAGACTTATAGTTTTTATAAGTCAATGGAAGAATAATTAATCGAACAACAATCGTTAATAATAAGATAATTAATCCCATTGCAATTCCAAATCCATTCAAGAAATCAAAAATTGGTTTGATTAGCCATTTGGCTGTCCATCTAAAAACTCCCCAACCCAAATCAATGATATCCACCATTTCATTGTCGTGCTTAGAAAGCACTTCGTAATCATTGGGGCCATAAAAGAAAGTTAAAGGAATGCTGGTTCTGCTGTCTATTTTGGTCGATACATTTAGTTTTGCTTTGTATTCGTCTGAATATCTTCCTGCTTTAATTGGGTTAGAATAAACTTCTCCTCCAGCTTGAAACCCTTCTTTAGAAATTACTACAGATGAAAAATAACAATGTTTGAAAGCTACCCAGTCCGTTTTAGATTCTAATTCTTCAGAATCTTCTGACATCTCAGATAAATAGGTTCTCCCATCATCAGACGGTTTATAAAACACACTACTCATTCTACTTTGTCCTTCTGGTTCTTTCTCTGTTAACAAAGATTTCATTTCCCAATTCAGGTTCATTCCTTCTCCTTTCACCACATCTTGTAATCCAACAAAATCAAGAGAAAAATCTACGTCATAGTTTTCTAGTAATTCATATTTCATTTCAATGAATTGACCTTCTGTACTCGTTTTTGCTCTTAATACAATTTTATTTCCCTCACTCACTACAGGAGTAAAATACAGTTCATTGGTATTGATACTCCTAGAATCTTGCATTGGAATATTGAAGAACATCTTTGTAGAATCTTCGTCAAATAATGCCAAGGGCTCCAAAATCGGCAAGTCTTTTGCTGGTAAATCTACCAAAGAATCTTTGGCTATCATGTAATTTTTGTAATTCTGATATTTTAATAATTCAGCTTTTAGAACTGCTCCCCCTTTGCTGGCGAATGTCAATCTCAACTCTTCGTTTTCTATCGTATAATGGGCATCAGTCCCTTTTGCAGAAACTGCAAACACATCATATTTTTTAACCAATTTTGCATCTAATAAAGAATCATTAATTGCATTAAATTCTACCGTTTCATTTTCTTGCGGAGAAGATTCTATTGCTGCTAATTCTTCAGCATATTTTAATTCTTGAATGCTATCTGTATAATGCGCAATTTGTTCTTTTTTTGCTTGTATCTGTTCTGGGGTATCTCTATTCAGATAAGTAAAAGTTCCAAATATCGCAATTATTAATGCTATTCCTATAAAGGTATTTCTATCCATTTCGTTTTATTAATCTAAAATTAGTTTCAAAGATAATTTTTTTTGAATGAAAATTAGCCACTAAACTCAATTTATCATAAGTAAACTCTGATTAACTTTGCAACAATCACAAAGATTATTGATATTTGATTCTTAAAATAGAGCTTTAAGAAAATATAAATCTCAAAAAAAACACAAAATCTATGAAAGCATTAATAATTAATGGTCCAAATTTGAATTTGATAGGCAAACGAAAAACGGATGTATATGGAACTGTGTCTTTAGATGATTATTTAGATACTTTGAAAAAGAAATATGATTTTGAAGTCTATCAATCTAATGTGGAAGGTGAGCTTATTAATAAATTACAAGAAGCAGATAATAATTATGACGGAATCCTTATTAATGCAGGCGGTTATACTCATACTTCTGTCGCAATTACAGATGCCATTGAAGCAATTTCTACTCCAGTAATTGAGGTGCATATTTCCAATATTTTTGACAGAGAATCGTTTAGAAACAAATCCTTAATCTCTAAAAATTGTGCTGGTCACATTTCTGGTTTTGGACTTAAGAGTTATGAGATTGGACTAAAACACCTTTTAGAAATGTAACTTTTTTGATTTTTCAAAAGTTATATTTAAAAAATAGCACAAGTAGTGTTTGTGTAACTAATAAATTTAATTCTACACATGTTCTTTATGCAACTTAATCAGGGCCGAGTTATTGATTAATGACAATTACAACCCTGCCTTTAATAGAGGCTCTGTGAATTTAAACATAATAAATGGTGTAGGTATAACCAAATGTTTATCTCCTAATCGCCATGTCTAAACAAAGAATCAATTTTTATGATTTTGTAAAATATTTTAAATCTAAAGGTTGTAAAAACAAATTGTATCTGGATGGTTTTGTTTCTAAAACCTACTTACCAAAAAAGAATTGGGTTTCTGGAGATGGTGATTTTGAGGTAATCATTGCTGAAATTAAATAACAATAATTTTTAGTAAATCCTTCAAATTAATGTCACAAATTATCAATTTTTACTTCTGTTTAACAATTATTTATGTAATTATTGTTAAATAAGTATGTCAGTTTTTTCTAATAATTACATTTTCTTTATCAGCCTACTTCACCACCTTTGATTAATCAAAAAAACAAAAATGGTTTGCGAAAGCAAAAAGGCTGACCACCTAAAGACATATTAATAATATTGTGGAGTCTAGAAACCACAATAAAAAACGGGGTGTTTTCTGAAAAACCTTAAGAGTAAGAACAATTAAAAAAAAAACCATGAAAAATTTTACTAAACTATTTATGATAGCTATTGCAATGACTATGGCTACAAATGGGCTTTATGCTCAAAAAATTGGAATTAAAGCAGGCTTTAATTTATCAAATATGTTAATTGAAGATGAAGATGAAATCTACAGTAATGATTTTAAAATGAAGCCTGGTTTTCATCTAGGAGCAATAGTTGATATTCCATTAAATGACATGTTTTCGATTGAAACGGGTTTATTATTATCAACAAAGGGGTTCAAGTTAAGTGAAGAAGAAACTGAAATGGGAGAAACCTTTAAGTATGAATTTAAATATAATCTAATATATCTTGATATACCTTTAACAGCTAAAGCTTCATTTAATGTAGGTGATGCAAAAATTTATGGCGCTTTTGGACCTTATATAGGTATTGGATTAAGTGGTACAGTTAAATCTGAATTAAGTTTTGCAGGAGAAACTGAATCGGATTCAGAAATCATTGACTGGGGGTCTGATGAAAATAATGATGAGTTGAAAAGACTAGATTATGGTTTAACTATGGGAGTAGGAGTAGAAATAAACTCTATTCAAATTGGAATAACTTATGGCTTAGGATTAGCAAATATTTCTCCTTATGTTGAATATGATTCTAAGATTAATAATAGAGTTCTAGGAATATCTGTTGGTTATTTCTTTGGAGGGAATTAGAAAATAACCCTAAACAAAGTGTATCGTTATTGGCGGATTTAATTTAAAAATCATGGCGTTAGTAAATAAATGTAAATTCGTCACTAACCATACATCTATAAAATTACCTCGAACTATTATCTATCTAAACTCAAACCATTTATTTTCTTAGCGTTTAAAGCAGAAATAGACTGTGAAGCTTGCTCGTAGTATTTCTTTCTTTTATTCAACATTGAATTAATTTTCTTACTTAGATCATCTTCTGACAAATTAGACAAAAGTGGCCTTTTTTGTTTTGCATTCTTCAATCTATTAATCACACTTTTAACATCAATTTCAAGGTAAATCAATTTACCCAAATTTAACATCCTATTTATACGATACTGGTTGCAAGCCATTCCTCCTCCTGTGGAAAAAACAGTATTGACTTTAAAATCGGAAACACTTTTAAGAAATTTCATTTCTAATCTCCTAAAGTATTGCTCTCCTTCTTCTTCAAAAATCTGGGGAATTGTTTTTCCTTCTTGCCTTTCTATTTCTTTGTCGGTATCAATGAATTGATACCCCAATTCTATGGCAACTCGTTTCCCAAAAGTAGATTTTCCACTAGCCATAAAACCTACAATAAATAGGTGATTAGGCTTCTTCATGAATGTGCTTTTTAGTGTTGGATTTTGCATACAATTCAAATCCCATAATAAGAATAGTAGAAGAAATATTGATCCAAATTAAAAATACAATTAACGAACCAATGGAACCATATAATTTATTGTAAGAATCAAAATTATCGATATAGAAACTCATTCCTAAAGATGCTAAAATTATTAAAGCTGTTGCCCAAGAAGCTCCAGAAGAAATTACTTTCCATTTTTTTCTATTTATCAAGGCTACATTGTAAAGTGTAGAAATTGAAACGACAAATAAAAGAATAACTGCAATCCATTTTACAATTCTAAGAACTGTTGCTACCCATTCTGTCTCTATAATGTAAGTACTTACCAAATAGTTAATTGTACTTTCACTAAACAAGATTAATGCAAATCCAATTATCATCATTGTAGTAATTGCAATCATCAATAAAAAGGAGATGAATCTTTGTTTCAATGGGCTTCTTTTTATCTCTATTTGATATGATTTTGAGAAGGTAGTAAGAATAGAATTAATGATATTAGAAGCATAATAAGCAGTTAAAATAAAACCTACAGATAAAAATCCTGAATGTTTTTTCAAAATCAAATCTTCTATAGTTTGTAAAATAATGTTCGCTACATTATCAGGTAATATGGCAGTAATACTAGCCAATAAGTTCTCCTGAAAATTTTCTATCGGAACATAAGGAATTAAAGTCAGTAACAAGATTACTGCAGGAAAAAGAGCAATAAATAACTTAAACGAAATAGCTGCACTCTTGGTCGAGATATCACTTCGAGTAAAGGCTTCGTAAATAAATTTGAAGGCAGTATACATACTCATTCCTTCAAAACCAGGAAAGCTAATCTTTTTTAGGAGATTTCTTATTGCATTCGCAGGTCTTGAATACTGTATAGTGGTTAAAATCTTGCCAAAATTCATTATTTTATTTTAGAAATTTTTCTTTCTAATTTCTTTGGGTTTGGAATTCTGTGTTTATCCCATTTTTTATATATAGTTCCTCCTTTCAGTAATAAAACTCCTGGATTGGACCTTACAATTGTTTTGAGAATTTTCTCATCTGCGGAAGCAAATTCAAATGGAATATCATACTGTTTCTTAAAGTCTTCTACCAAATAATCTCTAGAGGTTGCCGCATAGAAATTATATCCTTTCTCTTTTGCATGAGCATATAGTTTCTTCAACTTTTCTATCGCTTTCACATTTGTCATGTTCATGTCCCAAGAAATAACTAGTAAAGTATATTCTTCACTGTGGAGTACATCTTGGTTTACTGACTCATCATTAAAGTCAAAATCTAATGGGATTTTTGGCTCATAACCCGATTTTTCAAGAAATGTAGGTGGGTTTTGTTTTACAAATCCTTTTTTAGTCCACTCCTCTTCGTCAAAGTTTTTCTTCTCTACTTCCTCTCTTTCTCCTGTTTCTTTGTTTACCATAACGTAAACAAAACCCCAGTTCTCCCACAATTTAAGTTTAGAATAATCTGTACTAGAGAAGTTCTTTCTCTCTCCAGTTTTCTTGTTTTGTAAATAGAACATAGATGCATAAACAGGAGGTAAAAGATTAGCTCTTTTCAAAGAATCAAAGGCTATAGAATCTGCTTTAGCGTAAATTAAATCTTCATATTTATATCCAATTTGCTCTTCTATTTGTGTTTTTAAAATTAATTTGACTGTATCCGAAGTCAAAGGATTATTATAAACACTATCAGCTTTTAAGGCAGCCACTTTTTCTTTTTCTATAAAAATTGAGTAACTATTTAATAATCTTGCCTTTTCGAATTCCATTATTTCTTCCTTATAATCGTCAGAAGATTTCATTAATTCTGGTAAATTATTCCCAATTGCATAAGGTCTATAATCTTTTACTGGCAAATAAGTTAATGTATACCAAATAAAAGCACTAGAAATAGCAACTAACATTGCTATGATTACCCATTCTCTACCTTTACTTACATAAAACCATTTGATAATAATATAAAGCAAAGAAGCAATTGCGATAAAGCTAAGTGGCATCCACCAGCCAAAAACATATCCAGCAAAGAATACTGTAAACAATAATGATCCAATTATAATAAACTTATCTCTGGGTTCATTATTAATTTTTTGGCTTTTCCATCCTAAGAATAAAATGAGAGTGAAAAATAACAAGAACATATCTTTTTGAAATGATTCCCATGGAGTAAGAGATCTTCCTAAAGAACCTTTTAGTGCATCTCCAAAACAACCACAATCCAGTACGCATTGTCTTGCTGTGGTAATAGTTTCTCCTGACTCGTTTACATAAGTTACCATTTCGAGTGGATTGCATTGAGCTGTGTAATAAGTAAGAAATCCGAAAAACACTAAAAAGGCTGTAATTAAAACTACTGTCAACTTATAGCGTGTTCCAAAAAGTAAGGATAACCCTAGAACTACTTCTGCCACACAAACTAATATAGCTAAGGGTAATGCTATTGGTTCAAATATCGTCCAAAAAGAACCTAAAGCTGCTGGTTCAAAGTATTCTTCTAATTTATATGAGAATCCTAGTACATCATTAGACTTTATAAGTCCGGATACCACAAATACAGATCCTACAACTATTCTGGCGATATAAATTAAATATTTCATTTAGGCTTTTTTTTTAAGTTTGAATTTAGCAATTAATTATGTTAATGAGATTAACAAAGTTGCTAAAACTATTTCTTGGCTTCACTCATTTGGATTAAAGCGAATACAGCATAATTTATCATGTCGTAATAATTTGCATCAATTCCTTCACTTATAATAGTAGAGCCTTTGTTGTCTTCTATTTGTTTTACTCTCAATAATTTCATCAATATTAAGTCAGTAAATGAAGAAACTCTCATGTCTCTCCAAGCTTCTCCGTAATCATGGTTTTTCATTTCCATTAGCTTTTTAGCTTCCAAGAAATATTTCATGTATAGGCTACTAGCTATTTCTGTTTCTAATTCTAAATTAGTCTCATCTTTCAACTCCAATTGAATAATCGCCATAATGCAATAATTAATGATTCCGATAAATTCATCTTCAATACTTTCTCCCACTTTGTTCACACCTTTATCTTCGAGAGTTCTAATCCTTTGAGCTTTGATGAAAATCTGGTCGGTAAGAGAGCTAGTTCTTAAAATTCTCCAAGCCGTACCATAATCTTTGGTTTTTTTTGTAAATATGTCTTCACATTTACTTATAATTGTGTCGTATTGTTGAGATGTATTCATCTTTTTACTCTAATTATTTTATGACAATTAACTGTAAAGATAAATTATTAAATCTGGATTCCCCAATTGTAATGGGAATTTTAAATGTTACTCCCGATTCATTTTTTGACGGAGGAAAATACCAATACGAAAAAGAAATATTGGCCAGAGCAACAGAAATTATTGACCAAGGTGGAACAATAATAGACATTGGAGGCTATTCTTCTCGTCCTGGAGCAAAGCATATTAGCGAACAAGAAGAATTAGAAAGAGTAATTCCTGCTATTGAATTAATTCTTTCAAAATTTCCTAGTGCTTTAATTTCTGTCGATACTTTTAGAAGTAAAATTGCACGTAAATCAGTAGAAGTTGGCGCTTGTATGATCAATGATATTTCGGCAGGAGAAATGGACAGTAACATGTTTGCAACCATAAGAGAATTACAGGTTCCTTATTGTATAATGCATATGAAAGGAACGCCACAAAACATGCAAAAGAAGCCTAGTTACAAAAATGTAACGGAAGAAGTGCTGTTCTTTTTAGCACAAAAAATAGAGCTACTCCATAAACTTGGAGTCAATGATATACTTGTGGATCCAGGATTTGGTTTTGGAAAAACAACAGAACACAATTACGAGTTGTTAAAGAATCTTTCTTTCTTCAAAAACCTAAATAAAGCAATATTAGTAGGAGTTTCAAGAAAATCTATGATTTATAAAACGCTAGGCATTTCTCCTCAGGAATCACTAAATGGAACAACTGCTCTTCATAGTTTTTCTTTACAAAATGGAGGAACTCTATTAAGAGTTCATGATGTGAAAGAAGCGATGGAAACTATCACTTTATTCAATAAAATTAGTTGAAACTGCAAAACTATTAAAAAAAGAATTAGTCCTTGAGAAAAAGTAAGCTTTCCTCTACAACTTGATTCAACTGCTTGGGTAGTTCATCTCCTAAGAAAGGATGTGAACTGCCAAAAGTATGCCCAGCACCTTCTATAAGAATAAGTGTCGAAGTAGAAATAAAAGAATCCAATTCTTCTGCATTTTCTTCTTTTACTACTGCATCTTCTCTTCCGTGTATGATACAAAAAGGAGTATTGATTCTTTTTGCAACTTTAGAAACATCCAAAATCTCCTTATTTGCCATGGTGTTTTCATAAAATTGATAAAACAAAGGCATATTCTGTTTTGTCCTTCCATTAAGTTGATACACAACTCCATCTTCTTTCCATTCTTCCGAATTTTTAGGCATTCTATTAATCAAATTACTAACTGAAGCCCAAGTTATAGTTTTAGCAATTCTATTGTCTCTAGCAGTCGCTAGGGAAACTATTCCTCCTCCTCTGCTGTGACCAATTAAATAAATATTATCTCTATCTATGTAATCAGAAAATTCATTCTGATTACAAACCCAATCTATTACTTTTTCTAAATCAAATAATTCTTTGCAATAATTATTGTTTCCAAAAGCTTCTAAATCTGAGAATTCAGTTAAATTAGTTGCAGTAACTCCATTGTGAGAAAAATTGAATTTCAGGAAATTAAATTCCGTTTCAGAAAATTTATTTGCTACCAGATTCCAACATCCCCAATCTTTAAATCCCTTATAACCATGACAAAAAATAACAATTGGACAATTCTTTTCTCTCTTTTTATTAAGAGTGAAGTCTAGTGTAATTTCTCTATCACTGCTGCCTTTTATAGCTATAAAAGAAGTTGTTTTTTCTGTGAGATTCATAGATAAAGTTACTAAAAAATGATGGCAACTACAATAAACATAAGATTTACTGACTTATATCTCTTTGTATCAGTAAAGATAAATTCAACTTTGTACCATGGAAAATAATGACTTTAAAGTTTGAAAAAAAAGAAGCAAACAAGAGATAGAGGATAGAATAGCAGATTCTTTAAAAACAACATAAATTTTGAAGATACTGCAATAAAATTCGGGTTATTCGCTGATAATCATAACAATACCAATTGGGATAAGATAGTAGTTATGGATCATGTAACGATAGAAAAATTGGATTTATTAATGCTAGACATAAAAAAAGAGATTGAAATAAAAAAGTAGATTTAAATATTGTATTTTTTGTAAGTCTTTATCTTCTCAATATTCCTTACATTTGTGTTATGATTAATACAATTCAAGAGATAATAAACCGAGAAGCAAATGCTATAAAAAGCATTGCCTCTGACGAAAGTTTTGAAAAAGCGGTGAATCTAATTCATGAGCAAGTTCACATCAAAGGAGGAAAAGTGGTGATTAGTGGAATGGGGAAAGCTGGACAAATTGGAGTTAATATTGCTACAACTTTGTCTTCTACAGGAACACCAGCTGTTTTTCTTCATCCTAGCGAGTCTCAGCATGGAGATTTAGGAATTGTCCAAAAAAATGATGTGTTAATCTTGATTTCAAACTCTGGTAAAACAAGAGAAATTGTAGAGCTAGAAGTCTTAGTAAAGCGTTTATATACAGATATTAAAATCATAGGACTTACAGGAAACTTGGACGGTGATTTAGCCAAATCTTCGGATGTTATATTGTACACAGGAGCTCCAGAAGAGGTTTGTCCACTTGGATTAACTCCAACAACCTCAACAACAGCAATGACTGTAATAGGAGATGTGGTAATCGTATTGTTAATGCAAAAGATAGGATTCTCCAAAGAAGAGTATGCCAAAAGACACCATTCTGGTTATTTGGGAAGTAAGGCTAGAGGAGAAAATTAAATCCCATCTTAGCCTTCCCAAAAGGGAAGGGACTACAATGTCTTTGAAAAAAAACTAAAATTCTATAATTCTAACCTTCTAAAATTCTATATTTAACCCATGAAAAAATTTACACTTATAGCTGGTCCATGTGCCATAGAAGATGACATTACTCCTTTCAAAATTGGGAAAGAAGTAAAAAGGATTTGTGAAAAACTGGATATCGAATTTATATTTAAAGGAAGTTACAGAAAAGCAAACCGTTCTAAATTGGATAGTTTTACTGGAATTGGAGACGATATTGCTTTGAATATCATCAAACAAATAGGAAAAGACTTAAGAGTTGAAACTATCACAGATATTCACGAAAGCCATGAAGTGGCTCATGTTGCAAAATTTGTAGACCATCTTCAAATCCCAGCATTTTTGTGTCGCCAAACAGCTTTATTACTTGAAGCAGGAAAATCTGGTTGTGGTGTAAACATTAAAAAAGGACAATTTTTATCGCCAGAAGCAATGATTTTCCCATTAGAAAAAGTACTTTCTACAGGGAATAAAAAAGTGTGGTTGTGCGAAAGAGGAACTACTTTTGGTTATTCGGATTTGATTGTAGATGCTACAGCAATTCACAGAATGAAAAAGCTAGGAGCCCCAGTAATTATGGATTGTACTCACTCTGTACAAAAACCAAACAAAACAGAAGGTGTAACCGGTGGTGATCCTACTTTGATTGAATCTATTGCTTTATCGGCAATTGCCACAGGAGCAGATGGTTTCTTTATGGAAGTTCATCCTAACCCAAGCGAAGCCAAAAGTGATCCACATACTATGTTACAATTAGATAAATTGGAAGGGATTCTTACTAAATGTATGGCTGTTAGAAAGGCTTTGAATAGTTAAAAAATATGACAATAATGTTTTTTATATATGGAATATTATATGCAATATTATCAATCATAGTTTACAACATTGTTAAAAAAGAAGGTTTTCAAGTTAGTTGAAGAAGAAATATAAACCATTAGTATCATCTTCTTGAATTAATTTTTAAAGAAAAAAATATAAAATTAAAAGTTTATTATTCTTTTTTGTTCATCTCATTAATAATATCCTTTGTAGGATTTTCTTATTTATTTATTAAAAATTAAACTTCCTCCCTTGAGAAAAGAAAGCATTGATTTCGCAGACAAAACATTAGTGCTGATAGTATTGAGGTGGGTGACAGCTGAGTTTAAAAAACCTACAACTTCTCCATCAAGTATTCATACAACTTTACCATTTCTATAACATCTGCTTTGTTCACTCTCTCTGTTGGTGAATGCACATCATGTTCTGCTGCTCCAATAAAACACCAATCGAATGGATAAGGAGATTTTTGTAGCGCGT
>CAJJDF010000007.1 GCA_905182785.1 uncultured Flavobacteriales bacterium | reverse complement strand
AAGCTCCAGGAATTACATATTGATAAGTAGGACTTTGAAGACCTGAAAAAGTTCCGTTTCCAAAATCCCAAAAATAAGAAGTTGCAGAATACCCTAAAACAGTAGAATCTATAAAACTTGTTGCCGTTCCAAAACAAACAGGGCTTGCAATAAAGTATGTTTTTGGAACAGTACTAATTGTAATAAACTTTGTAATAGAATCAATACACCCAGAAGCATTTTCTACAATTAGTTTTACAGCATGAACTCCACCAATTGCATAAATATGCAGTGGGTTTTTAACCGAATCAGTATTTCCATCCCCAAAATCCCAAAACCAGCTGGTAGGGTTGGCGGATGAAGAATCATA
The DNA here is from genome assembly GCA_905182785.1 of uncultured Flavobacteriales bacterium. Lineage (GTDB taxonomy): Bacteria > Bacteroidota > Bacteroidia > Flavobacteriales_D > CAJJDF01 > CAJJDF01. The sequence continues at coordinate 26,396 of CAJJDF010000007.1, read as the reverse complement.
AAAAGAGGTTATCTTTTTAGCGCAAGCTGCTGAAGTACCAAAGTTAGCGACAGGCTTTTTGTAAACAATTACGGAAGAAAAAGTAGAATTTTCACAACCAAAAATATTGGAAATATGAAGCGAAACAGAATAAACAGAATCTTTTAAATAGGAGTGTGTTGGGTGTTGAACAGAAGAACTGTCCCCATCCCCAAAATTCCACTTCCATGATGTTGGCCCAAATAAAGAAGAATCAACAAAAGTTGTATAGTAGGTAAAACAAACAGAATCAGAATAAAAACGAGCGATAGGATTTGGATTTATCACAAGAGTCTGATAAGATGTGTCTTGGCAATTCCAGATTGTTGTAGAAATTAAAGTTACTAAATAAGTTCCTGCCGTATCATAAGAATGGGAGGGCGATAGAATCAAACTAGAATCGCCATCTCCAAAATACCACCTAAAAGAATTTCCTCCTATTGAATTATTTTGAAACAATAACACTTCTTTTTCACAAGCGGTTGTATCCGAAACACCAAAAGAGGATTTAGGCAAAGGGCGAACCGTAACATTTTGAGACAAACTATCACTACATCCGTTTACTGTATAAACCACTAATTTAATGAAATAAGTGCTATCATTTATGTTGGATGAATTAACAAAAGTTTGAACAGGAGGAGAATAAACGGTATCAGTATTTCCGTTACCGAAACTCCAGTAATATTTATCTCCAAAAGAAACCGGACTTGTGTTTGTAATTACAACACCCAAATCAGAACACCCAGACAAAGGAGTGTAAGCAAATAAAGGATCTGGACCAGGAAAAACAATAATATCAATCGTATCACGAGCCGAACATCCGGCACTATCGACCTTTAAATAGACTTTGTTTGAACCGATTGTCGTAAATAAAACAGAAGGAGTATAAGATAATGAAACACCACCATTAATATTCCATAAATAATTAGCCCCGTTTGGAGCTCCATTAGTGAGGTTCACCCTTAAATCTTCGCACCCAGAATCAACATCTGCAAGTATATCAGCAACCGGAAGTTGATTAGTTGTAATCACAGAAAAAGTAGAATCTTTTCCGCAGTAACCCTCTACAAAAAGCCAAGTTGTGTCTAAACCAGGGGTGTTAAAAGTTCGATATTGAGGGCCAGAAAATGTTGAGGTATCGCCATTACTAAATTTCCATAAAAACGTAAGACTATCCCCGCTCGATAAGTTTATAAACTGTAAACTATCCCCAACACAAACAGTTGTATTTACCGGAGTCATAAGAGCAAGAACTTTTGGATGAACTTTAATTATTGAAGTCGTGTCAAAAGAACCGCAATGGTTAGAGATGTTGTATCGAATAGTGTTAAGAATAACCAAATTTCCATTGTTGGTAAAAGCTGTTGGAGGCATGTTTGCGCCCACAAAATAACTTACACTATTTCTAAACCAAGTTGAGGTTGTGTTATTTCCATAAGGAGTAGAAGTTCCTGAAACAATCAAAGGGGAACACCCTTCTAGAGGCAATATTGAAACAGTTGCATAAGGCAAAGAATCAATTAATATTATTTTTTTTACGGAATCCACACCACAATACCCTGTTATTTTTAGAACAACAGAATCAACCCCTTGATTATTGTAAATTTTATTGTGAGGACCAGCCCAGGTTGAAGTTGTTCCATCTCCAAAACTCCAAAAGTAAGAGAGTGAATCTCCCGAAGAGATACTTTGATGAAGAAGTGAATCACCAGAGCAAATAAGGGTTAAGGTATTTGCTAAAATAGCCTGTACCTCAGGGTGAACCTCAACAGTAAATAAAGAATCATAAGAACCGCAATGGTTTGTAATGTTGTATCTAATAATATGATTTTGAATCGAATCGGTTGTATTAGTAAAAACTTGAGTAGAAAGCGTATCTCCAGAACTAACCAGAACACCATCTAAATACCAACTACTTATAGTTCCAAAACCAAAGTTTAGTGCACTTCCTCCAACTGCCATCCCAGAACAACCTGATAAAGGAGAAACAGAAACCAGAGCATAAGGAAGAGAGTCTATCGTAATGGTTTGAGAAACAGAATCTGACCCACACCCATTCCCTGCAACTAACTTTATAACATAAGTCCCAACTCCATAACTTTGCATAGGTGGATTAGAACCAACAAAGGTGTTTCCATTCCCCATGTCCCAACTAAAATTATTGGTTGGAGAAACTAATTGAGAGTTATTTACAAAAGAAATGTTTTGAGGAGAACAGCCTCTTCCAACTAGAGAAGAAGTGAAATTAACAATAGGAGAACTCGAAACAGTAATTGAACTAAAAGAAGAGTTGGAGGCGTTACAAGAGTTTGATGCAATTAATGTGACAGTATAAAACCCCGTAGTGTCATAAATATGCGAAGGAGCAGTTGCCGAACTTGTAATTACTAAAGGAGAGCCATCTCCAAAACCCCACGTGTATGTAGTTGCACTTGCCGAAGTATTTACAGGGGTAACAGAATGGGGAGTACAGCCAGAAGTTTGAATTGTAGGAATGGTGAAAGATGCAGCTATATACTTTTCAAACACAACTATTATCGTGTCTACATAAGTACATCCATTTGTATCAATTGCAGAGCAAATGACATTAAAAGTACCATAAGAATTAAAAGAATGAGTAAGGGTGTCAGGGGCTGTGACGTAAGTTTGAGTCGCATTAGGAGTTCCATCTCCGAAATCCCAAGTATAAGTAATCCCTGGAGTAGAACTATTAACAAAAGTCACAACATCAACAGTGTCAGTATCACCTACAATTAAACATTTTCTCGTATCTCCATCTCCATCATCTCCAGAAATATTAATGTTAGGAGTAGTTAAGACAGTAACATTCTTAGAAATGGAAGAGGAACAGCTATCCGAGTTAAAAACAGTTAACGTGACGGAATAGGTTCCTCCGATCCCGTAAATGTGAGTTGGATTTTGAGACGAATCAGTTCCTCCATCACCAAATTCCCAAAAATAAAGAACTCCACCGGTTAGACTAGTAGAGCTGTCTGTGAATAAAACGGCTGAGTTTGGACATATATTTCCTGAGGGGAAATTAAAATTTGCAGTAGGTATTTGAGTTATGGTAACCGTATAATAAGCAGTATCTAAACAAGCCCCCACTGTATCAAATGCAACAAGCATATATTGATAAGTTCCAAAAGAAGTTATAGTATTAGAAGTTGTGGTAGCTGTCCCCGTAGTATTTGCAAATAGAGTTCCGTTTAAATACCATTGGTAACCAGATGAGGTCGAATTTGAACCTGTTGATGTATTTGTAAATGAGACTGTATGCGGTCCCACTCCACAAATTGACGTTCTCGAAGATAAAAAAGAAGGAGTAACATTTAGGCAACTTGCTATTAAGCCATTTGAAAAAATAGCGAGTATAAATAAAATAGCAAGATTCTTTAATGTCCTAGGGCACATAAGCACTACTACGGAATTAGTAATAAATGGTTACCTTAAAGTATGTAATATTAATTTTTTTTTAAAAAACGACTTTTTTGTTTAAAACGCTTTCTCCTCTTTTCACTTGAACAATTACGGTTATTCCTTTTTCAAATTTAGACAAACAATTCATATAATCGGTCATGTTTTTCACTTCAAACTCACCCATTTTCACAACAACATCTCCTTTTTCTATTCCTGCAATTTGCGCGGGTCTTTCTTGTTTTATTCCGTCTATTCTCATTCCTATCCCATCATATAAATAATCTGGAATTACACCCAAAGTAACTTTGAAAGCTCTTGCCTTATTAGAAGTTTCTTTGGTTTTAGTAAAAGGAACCGTGTCCAATTTATTTAACGAAAGAACAACAGACTCTATATAATCAGCCACCATTACAATTCCTTCAAAATTAATAAATTCGGTGTCGTCTGTTGGTTTGTGATAATCTTTGTGTTGCCCAGTAAAGAAATGAAGTACAGGCACATCAGCCAAATAAAAAGAAGTGTGATCAGATGGACCAACTCCCGAAGAATCAAATTTTGATTTGAATCCCCAAGTATTACAAGAATCTAAAATAGGTTTAAAAACAGGCGAAGTACCAATTCCATAAATAGCTAATCTATTATTAGAATCTAATCTTCCTACCATGTCCATATTAATCATAAAATTCATTTCAGAATTAGACAAAGTAGAGTTTTTTACAAAATAATTGGAACCCCACAATCCTTTTTCTTCTCCAGTAAACGCAATGAACAAAACATTGGATTTTAATTTAACATTTTTAAATTTACTAGCCAATCCAAGCATTGCAGCAACCCCACTTGCATTGTCATCTGCTCCATTGTGAATTTGTCCTGCGCTATCAGACAAAGACCCCTCTTCTCCGTATCCTAAATGATCGTAATGCGCTCCAATTACAATTGTGCTTTTAGAGTTATTATCAATAAACCCAAGAACATTTCTTCCTTCTATTTCATCACCAAGCATAAGTGTATCATGGGGGTGAGCTTTCATTTTTCTAGTAAAAACCTGAAAATAACAGCTATCATCTCCTTTAGGGATTAACCCTATTTTTTTCATTCGTTCTGCGATATAAGTCGCAGCAATAACCTCTCCTTGTGTTCCAACCTCTCTTCCCTCAAGGCTGTCGTGAGCCAAATAAGTGACATCAGAAACGTAATTTTCTAAATAATTAACAGCAGGAGCTGTTGTTTGTGTGTTACAAGCAACCAACAAAGTGGCAGAAAGTAATATATAAAGTAATTTCATAAGTTAAATTTATTAAATATCAGGTTTCACTAAAACTTTTGCAAAGATAAAGGTTCTTAAAGGTATAAGAATATGATTTACATTATATTTTTATTAAAATAATTCAATTACTTTTGGTCTACAAATCTATAAACACAATGAAAAAAGCAACAACATTTTTATTAATTCCCTTTTTTATAGCCTGTTCGGGCTCAGAAAAAGCAGATTCCTATTCTGGAGAAACCGAAAAGTGGGAAGAGCCCCAAGAAGAAGTTCATTTAGCAAACACTAAGCAATTAACTTTTGGAGGAGATAATGCCGAAGCATATTGGAGTTTTGATAACAAAAGCCTTGTTTTCCAAACTAAATATAACAAATGGGGAGCAGAATGTGATCAAATTTATACTATGCCAATTGGTCAAGATTTGAGTGACGGAACAATACCGCAACGAATAAGTACAGGATTTGGAAGAACTACTTGTAGTTATTTTATGCCTGGAGATACCACTATTATTTATGCTTCTACTCACTTGGGAGACTCGGCTTGTCCAGTAGAACCACCAAGAGGAGATAAATATGTATGGCCTGTTTATAGTGATTTCGATATTTTTGTAGCAGATTTAAAAGGAAATTTAAAGAAGCAACTTACCTTCAGAGACGGTTATGACGCGGAAGCAACCGTATCTCCAAAAGGAGACTTAATTGTATTTACATCGGACCGTTCGGGAGATTTAGAACTGTACACGATGAACATTGATGGTTCAGATATCAAACAAGTTACTAGCGAACTAGGATATGACGGAGGAGCATTTTTCTCGCCAGATGGAACTAAATTAATTTTTAGAGCATCTCGTCCAAGAACGGAATTAGAGAAAAAAGAATACAAAGATTTATTAGCAAAAGGATTGGTACAACCTACAGCTATGGAGTTATTTGTATGTAGCGTAGACGGAAGCGACATGAAACAAATTACAAATCTAGGAGGAGCTAACTGGGCACCATTTTTCCACCCTTCTGGAAACAAAGTAATCTTTAGTTCTAACCACATTACAAAATCATTTCCTTTCAATTTATTTATGATAAACTTGGACGGATCAGGACTGGAACAAATCACATATGACAAAGCATTTGATTCGTTCCCAATGTTCTCTCCCGATGGAAAAAGAATTGTATTCTCATCTAACAGAGATAACGGAGGAGGCAGATCAACTAACATGTTCGTAGCTGATTGGGTTGATTAGAAGTTAGCCAATAACCAATAGTTATTAGTAAAAAGTAATTAGTCCTTAGTACACTTTGTACTAAGGACTTTTTTGTTTTAAATAGCTAACACTTCATTGATATTTCGCCCTACCATTTTCTTATCCTTTCTGCTTGTCATTCCCTTGAAATAGTTAATGACACTGGTTTAGAATAAACTCTACCTAAAGTCGAGTAACACCCTCTCTCTTAAAAGGAGGTAAGGAGGCTGACTTTTCATCTTTCATTCGCAAGCTATCTAAAAATATTTTCATTTTGTTAAAAACACAGTTTTTAACAAAATAGCTTTGTTAATTCGCAAAAATGTCTACATTTGTGAATAAGCTAGACCACCAAAAAAGTTTAGTTTGTTCACAATAAAATGAAAAACAGCAAGTTAAGCTCGTATAAAGTAAAAAAAATAATAAAGTACTTTTGTGCAGACATTGATGCTACAAAAGCATCTCTATTGCTTGGTTTTAACCGAAAAACGATAAATAGATACTATTCTATTTATCGCAAATGCATTTACACTCATCAAAGAGAAAAGCTGGAAGAGACAGCAAACAGCTACTCATTATCAAAAGATTATGTAAACTCACTGTATAATTCTTTTACCAAAGGAATTGCGCAAGGTGAGGAAAATAAATTAGTGGTGGTAGTAGAAAATGGAGATAACCTTCATATTTATCAGCCTTATAATTTTGTAGAGCATTTTTCTGAAACAGTGAAAAATGGAGTTAACCAAATTGAAGAATCTGTTCCTGATGCTTTAAAAAAGTATTACAAAGGTGTAAAAGATCACAAATACATCAAATACATCTCATTTAGTAACGAAGAAGGAAGCCGCACAAACCGGTTTTTGACTTACGTAAAAAACAGACTTAGTAAATTTAATGGAGTATCAAAATACTACACGTATCACTTGAAAGAGTGTGAGTGGAGATGGCAAAAATCACAAGAAGAAATGGAGGAAGAGTTATGGAAATTATTCAAAAACCATGATGGTAACACTCTGTTATTTAAATTAGAAAGTCCATAGTGGATGAGAAAAAAAATTGAGAAGCTAAGAGTGATTTAAAAACAATAACTAGTTAGGCTCAATAGGAAAAAAGAAAAGATGAACAAAACGCAACAATCCTTAATCGATTCCATTGGGAAAACTCCCATGGTAAAATTGCACGAGCTAAGCGACATTTACAACACCAATGTATATGCAAAACTCGAAGGTTTTAATCCGGGACATTCGGCAAAGGACCGTACTGTTCTTAATATGATTGAACAGGCAGAAAAAGAAGGGAAATTAGAGAAAGGCGTTTCTACTTTGATAGAAGCAACCTCTGGAAACACAGGATTTAGTTTAGCAATGATTTGTGCTATAAAAGGATATAAATGTGTTGTATGTGTAAAAGATAAATCATCTATAGAGAAAATAAACGCGATAAAAGCTTTGGGAGCAAAAGTGGTTTTATGTCCGAGTGGAGTAAAAGCAGACAACCCAAGATCTTATTACAAAACGGCAGAGACATTAAGTAAATTAATTCCAAATGCTTTTTATATCAACCAGAATTACAATTTGGATAATGTAGGAGCGCATTATGCAACAACAGGACCAGAAATTTGGGAACAAACGGAAGGAAAAGTAACTCATCTTATATCTTCGGCAAGCACGGGAGGTACGATTTCTGGAATTGCTAAATTCTTGAAAGAGAAAAACGAAAACATTGATGTAACGGCTGTAGATAGTGAAGGTTCAGTTTTGAAACATTTTCATGAAACAGGAGAATACGACACTTCATTGAAAAGAAAAACAATGCTTGAGGGAGTAGGGAAGGATATTATTCCTCCTAACGTCTTAATGAATAGCATTGATAGATTTATAAAAATAGACGACAAAGAAAGTGTGAAAAACATCTTGCAATTAGCTCGTAAGGAAGGAATTATGGCAGGAGGATCTTGTGGGGCAACTATTGAGGGACTGAAAGCTATTGCTCCAGAACTGAATAAAAAACATACGGTAGTATTGATGTTCTCAGATCACGGGAGCAAGTATTTATCTAAGTTTTATGATTTTGATTGGCAAAAAGAAAATGGCTATTCAAATGAGAAAGAAGACGAATTGACAACAGTAATAAACGAATTTTATTTTAACAACAATAACAAGTAAGAAAGATGGCGGATTTATTTGAAAAAATAGCAAAAGGAGGAGAACTAGGAAGATACCGATCTAAAACAGAAGGGTACTTTATGTTTCCAAAACTGGAAGGAGAATTGGCTCCAAGAATGATGTTTAACGGAAAAGAAGTACTGAACTGGAGTTTGAATAACTACCTAGGTCTTGGAAATCACCCAGAAATAAGAAAAACAGATGCACAAGCAACTGCAGACTGGGGATTGGCTTATCCAATGGGATCTAGAATGATGAGTGGAAATACAAAATACCACGAGCAATTAGAAAATGAGTTGGCTGATTTTGCACAAAAAGATGCAGGATTAGTCGTAAACTTTGGTTACCAAGCAATAGCTTCATGTGTAGATGCATTGGTAGATAGACATGATGTGATTGTGTATGATCAAGAGTCACACGCTTGTATCATAGATGGGGTGAGAATGCACCAAGGAAAAAGATACATGTTTAAGCATAACGACATGGAGAGTTTTGAAAAGAACTTAAAGAGAGCAGAAAAACTATCTAAAGAAACAGGAGGAGGAATTCTTGTGATTTCTGAAGGAGTTTTTGGAATGAGAGGAGACCAAGGATTGCTAAAAGAAATATTAGCTTTTAAAAAGCAATATAATTTCAGAATCTTGGTAGATGATGCTCACGGATTTGGAGTGTTGGGAGAAACAGGATACGGAGCAGGAGAAGAGCAGGGAATACAAGATGAAATTGACGTATATTTTGCAACATTTGCTAAATCTATGGCAGGAATTGGAGGATTTATTGCCGGAAATAGAGAAGTAATTGATTTCTTGAAATACAACCTTCGTTCACAAGTATATGCGAAATCTTTACCTATGCCATTTGTGATTGGAGCATTAAAAAGATTGGATATGATGAGAGGCGATTTGTCATTCAAAAACAAACTGTGGGACAATGTAAACTTATTACAAAACGGATTGAAAGAAAGAGGTTTTGAAATAGGAAGCACCAACTCCTGTGTAACACCAGTTTACATGAAAGGGTCGCTAGAAGAAGCAACTCACTTGGCATATGACTTGAGAGAGAACCACAGAATATTTTGCTCTATTGTAGTGTACCCAGTTATACCAAAAGGAATGATTATATTTAGATTAATCCCAACAGCTTCACACAGCAAAGAAGATGTAATAGAAACATTAGATGCTTTTGAAGTAGTAGCAAAAAAACTAGCCGAAAAAGAATATGATTTACCAGAAATGGCTACGTTTAACTTGGTAGAAAACGAAGCATAAAAATTGGATTAATATTTATTGAAAATGCTCAGCTTTGCTGGGCGTTTTTTGTTTTTATTAATTGGAAATTAATTCTCCAATTTTTCAATCATTTCTTTGAACATGTTGAGAATAAACTCCAGTTTACCCGAATCACAAGCCGCACTAAATGTCTGGTTATCTACTTTTACACCATACCAATCTTGTTTGCTGTTTTCGTTCAAAATCCAATCTAGGGAGAGGTGTGCCATAGAGGTATTGGATAAATCTATTTCTACTTCCCACCCAGGAACATCAGATGTAGTGATTTGAATCCCATTTCCCTTCTCCCATTTTCCATCACAATTATATTGAAACCAATCTTGTATCCAGTCTAATATTTCCATTTTTTAGGCGTTATTTTTATAAATAATTAGGATTACAAGGTAGTGATTTAATATTTATTCATTTACAAAAGAAACCCCTTCATAACGACAAAGGTTTATGGGGTTTTGCAGAGTGCTTAAATGCAGACCTATATTTTCAGTATCGTTATCAAAAGGATTGTTCAGTTCTTCGGGAACTTCTATGTAAGAAATATCGGTTTTGAATTTAAAAATGAGAGAATTGATCATTTAGGCGATTGTGGCCAAAAGATTAAAAAAGGGAAGGTGATTTTTAAGAAAGAGCGAAAGGTTTGATTTTGTTAAAAAAAGGAAGGATTTACTCAGATTTGAATAAAGAGACAAAAAAAACTAACTTTACTCTATGGCAAGAGTAGATTCTTTTTTATGGTCGGTGCGGTTGTTCAAAACCCGAAGCAAAGCTTCTGAAGCATGCAAGAAAAATAAAATCTTGATAAATGGAGCAGAAACCAAGGCCTCAAAAGAGGTGAAAATGGGAGATAAAATTAGTGTGAAAAAAGGAGGGGTAAAATTCGAATACAAAGTACTAGACATTGCCACCAAGAGAATGGGCGCAAAGTTAGTTCAAGATTTTATTCTGGAAACGACCTCTATAGAGGAAGTAGAAAAGCTTAAATTGCAGCAGCTTGCACAAAAAGCCTACCGAGACAAAGGCGCAGGAAGACCCACAAAAAAAGACAGAAGAAATTTGGCAGATTTTTTAGATTAATTAATCAAAAGATGAAAAAAGGAGACTTCAATTTGTGTACTTTTGCTTCTTCAAAAACTATCCTATGATTTCAGTCAATAATTTAGCCGTAGAATTTAGCGGAACCACCTTATTTAGCAATGTTTCGTTTGTCATAAACCCAGCCGATAAAATTGCCTTAATGGGTAAAAATGGAGCTGGAAAATCTACCATGATGAAAATTGTGGCTGGAGTTCAAAAAGCTACAAGCGGAAATGTAAGCGCTAACAAAGAAGCGGTAATCGCTTATTTACCTCAGCATTTATTGACGGAAGACGATTGCACAGTTTTTGAAGAAGCAGCCAAAGCATTTAAGCAGGTTTTTGAGATAAAAAACGAAATGGAAAGGCTGAATAACGAGCTTTCTACCCGAACCGATTACGAAAGTGATGGCTACATGAAAATCATAGAAGATGTATCTGAATTGGGGGAGAAATTTTATGCATTAGAAGATGTAAACTATGATGCTGAAGTAGAAAAAGCACTGAAAGGATTGGGGTTTAAACCCGAAGATTTTCAAAGACCAACCAGTGAATTTAGTGGAGGGTGGAGAATGAGAATTGAGTTAGCGAAGATTTTATTACAAAAACCAGACTTAATCTTGTTGGATGAGCCAACCAACCACATTGATATTGAATCGGTAATATGGCTAGAGGATTTCTTAGTAAATAAAGCTCATGGTGTAATGGTGATCTCTCACGATAGAGCATTTATAGATAACATTACAAACAGAACCATTGAAGTAACAATGGGGAAGATTTATGACTATAAAGCCAATTATTCGAGCTATTTGCAACTGAGAGAAGAAAGAAGGTCTCACCAAATAAAAGCATACAAAGAGCAACAAAAATTCATTACCGACAATCAATTGTTTATCGATAGATTTAAAGGAACATACTCCAAAACAAATCAAGTTTCTTCGAGAGAGAAAATGCTGGAAAAGCTAGATGTTATTGTGATTGATGAAGTAGATAACTCCGCTTTAAAATTAAGATTCCCTGCTTCACCAAGGTCTGGAGATTACCCAGTTTCGGCAAAGGAAGTTTCTAAATCTTATGGAGACAATGTAGTGTTTAAGGACGCAAACATGGTGATTTCTAGAGGAGAAAAAGTTTCGTTTGTTGGGCGAAATGGAGAAGGAAAATCCACTATGATAAAAGCCATTTTGGGAGAAATAGAAGTAAAGGGAGAGTGTAAATTGGGACACAATGTGGAGGTAGGGTATTTTGCACAAAACCAAGCCTCTTTACTTGATCCAGATTTAACTGTTTTTCAAACGATTGACGAAGTAGCTGTAGGCGAAATTCGCACCCAAATAAAAAACATGTTAGGAAGATTTATGTTTGGAGGAGATGACATAGATAAGAAAGTAAGTGTATTGTCTGGGGGAGAGAAAACAAGGCTAGCAATGGTAAAACTATTACTTGAACCCGTAAATTTACTCATCCTGGATGAGCCAACAAATCACCTAGACTTGAAGTCGAAAGACATCCTGAAAGAAGCATTAAAAGAATATGACGGAACCCTAGTTCTAGTATCTCACGACAGAGATTTCCTGCAAGGATTATCCGAAAAAGTATTTGAGTTTAAGAACCAAAGAGTAATAGAGCATTTCGAAACTATTGATGCTTTCTTGGAAAGAAATAGAATCAAGAACATTGCTGAAATTAATTTAGGATAGCAGACTGTTTGTTCTTGAGAATCAAAATAAGTCCTGTCCAAATCACTAAAGCTGCATCTATCATAAACACAAATTTCTGTAGAAAAGGCATGTAATAGATTCCAACTTTTGTTTCGAAACCAAGGTAGAGGGTAAGGCTCATTGCATATACCAAATAGGTTAATGCTTTGAAAGATTTATTTTTATATTTTATAAGTTCAATAAAAATTGGAACAAAAGCCATAGACCCAAAAACTCCTGTTAAAGTAACAACTAAGTCGTGTAAATCTTCCTGGTACATAAAAGTAAAAACAGCCATTGCCAGAACACCAAATACACGAATAAGCTTAGTATTTCTGTTTTGATGTGAGAATATTCCGGGCAAAACATAGAAAAATGACATCATTGTAAAGCTTAATACAAGGTGAGCTAAAACGGCTATGGATTGCCCTGGGTTTCTAATTCCCGAATGGGTAAACTCATTGTTTGTATCGCATAAAAAATTATGAAAAAAACTATATCCATTTTCACCCAAAGGAAGATTATCCGATCCTCCGGGATAAAAACTAGCCGCAGTCACAAATAAAATAAGGTAAACGATCATTCCAACTATTGGAAAGTAAGGGATGTATGTCGTTTTGAGGTTTATCAATTTTTCTTGTTTGAGCCGTGAAGGTACAAACTTTAGGTTTGGGAATTGAGAAAAGGGAAACTCTTATTTTACAAGTTTAAATAGATAAGCAATCCTACTTAAACCCTAGATTCTTCCACCCACTTAAATTTGTAATTGTTATCTGGAACAACCATTCTTTCAGCAACTCTTATCATTCTTGATGGCAGTTTCATTAAGTAATCACGGGCTTTTTCTGCTTCGTCAGTTAAATTTGTGATTTTGTCAATTTCCCATGTGTCAATCAGTTTATTCAAGATATCTACATAATCCCTAGCAGTATAAACTCCAATTTTTTGTGCAGTATTAGAAAACTCTTCAAAAGCAGTTCCAATTTTCCCTCCAGATTCTCTCAAGAAAATAGCAGGCATTGTAATTTTCTTTTTCATCATATCAGTAAAAGCAAGCATCATTTGGCTTGGGTCTACTTTGAAAATCCTATCTACAAATTCCGAGTAAGCATTGTGGTGTCTCATTTCGTCACCAGCCACCATTTTACACATTTTTGCTAGCTGTTTATTTCCATGCTTCTTAGCAATTTCAGACACACGATTGTGCGAAATGTAAGTTGCTAATTCTTGAAAACTTGTGTAAATAAAGTTTTTATATGGATCACGACCTGTTCTAATATCAAACCCATCTGCAATTAAATATTGAGTTGTTATTTCCACCTCTTTCATATTTACCTTTCCCGATAAATATAAATATTTGTTCAATAAATCTCCGTGTCTATTTTCTTCTGCAGTCCATTGTTGTATCCAGGTTGCCCATCCGTTTCCTTCTACTTGGTCCATTCCATCCACATCCATCAACCAAGATTCGTAAGTTGGTAACGCTTCTTCTGTAATCATATCACCCACCAAAACAACCCAAAAATCATAAGGCATTTCTTTAGCCAACTCCTGTATTTCCAAAATTTTATCTGTAAAATTAGCTTCTCTTGCATCAGGTAAAAAATCTTGAGGTTGCCAAATTGTTTCTGGCGGAATTAAGTATTTTTGAATCAAAGTATTCACATCTTTTTCAAGGTGTTTCATTACTTCTAATCTTACATTTTTTTGTGACATAAATTTTTCTTTTTCAAGGATACTCAAATTAAACGAAGGTGTGAAATTCTACTTCGTATTTTTACTTCAATAAAGGTAGAACTCCTAAGACTAAAAAGCAATTAAAAATTTCATCTATGACTTTCTTAAATCACTTTAGTAGTCTTTATTAAACTAGGATTATACATAATATAGTTAAGAACAAAGAATCAAGGGTAAAAACACGAGTGAGAACAAAATTCAATCCAAAGCCAGGGTATTAATTCATGCTAAAAGTAGAGGTTTCAAACTACTTATTTTCTGATATAAAGCTTATAAACTGAATTAAAAGAAAGCCCTTATTTGGACCGTTCCAGAATGGATAGTTTTTATGCTTTCTGGTTTTCTTCCGTTATAATTTAAAGTTAAATCTAAGTTCTTAGCAACTCGTTTATTCAACAACAATTCCCAAGTGAAATTATTTCCTTTTTTAAGTCCTTCTAGCATCTCATACTCTAAAGAAGAATTGTTAGCTCCTGTATATCCAATTGCAAGAAAACTGAAAGAAGAAGAGATGTTTAATAGATTGACTACCGTGTATTTTATAGTTGTTCCCAATGTACTAAGGGAAGCAAAATCTCCAGCTAATTTGTTTCTTTTTTCTGCGTAAGAATACATAAAATCCCAATTGAAATTTATTCCTTTTTGGAAAGTAACTGTTGGCGAAGTTTTCCAATAATCAAGCGAAAAATTTCGGGTTGATAAGTAATTAGAAGTTAATGTTTTTTCGCCTGTTTCATTTTCCCATTTCAACAAAAAACGGCTCACTTTGTATCGTAAATTTACGCCTACACTTTCCTTATTTCTTGAATCAAAACCATTAGATAGCAATATTTTATTACTCTTGTCTTCGTATTTTAGTTCAACTCCATATTTGTAACCAGTTCGATTAAAAAACAAAGAAGAAAAAATGTTTTTATTCAAAGAAACCAACCCTTCATCTTCTAGGTTGTTGACAAAAGGATTTAGGCTGGTTTCAAAACTTTCTTTAGTTGTTTTTCTGTCAACTCGGTAAGCCGAAACAGAGGAAGTTTTAGATAAAAACTTCCAAAACTTACCCTCTTTATTTTTTAATATTTGATAAGGATTAATGGAAACCGATTGGCTAAACCGATTAGAATAAGTTTTTATATACTCATTACTTTGAGTAAAAACACGAATAAAATTTGCTTGATCTGCAAAAGCTGCCACTTCAAATTCATTCAGTTCTTTTACTCCATTTTCATTGTAATCTATCCAAGCAAAAACTCCTTGTCCTGGATTTACTTCTACATACAAAAACTCTCTTTTTTGTTCCAGTCCAGAACCTATGCTATAAAATGTATTCAACTTTACTAATTGTTTTAAAAACGAAGTACTGAAGTTAGTTTGATTCAAAAAAGTGTTTTCTGGAGTCAATCCATTATTCGTATCAATAGGCACCAGTTTTCTATAAGCAACATTCCCTTTTAGCTGAGTAAATTTATTGAAAGAGATTAAGTTATAGTCCAATCCTGTTTCATGCGAATATGCACTTTGCGAAAGCGCATTGTTTTGTCCTGTTTTTTCATTTCTGTACCCATAATATAAGTTGAATTCATTCTTTTTTCCTTTGTTTTTCAAATACACTTTTCCGTCATAAAAAGAATAACTATTTCCTAATAAGCTATCTGTCATAAACTTATTGTTTTCAGCTTCGTCTCTGTATCCAATTATGAATTTAGAAAATCGGCATTCCAAGTTAGATTTATGTCGGTAAAAAGTTGTGTTTACATCTGATTTGGAATTCAATAAACTCCCGGTATAATTCACTAAATGTTTTTTCGTGTCTACATTCAACCCTAGGTTATTTTTGAACCCACGAAACTGTTCGCCCAAATCTAGCACATCAAAATTATAATCCACAGCCCCTAAACTGTCTTTTTTGTATCCTAGCTTTACATTGGCAAGAAATAAAGGGGTAGTAATTTCTTGATTTCCCAAATTCCAGTTTCTATTAAATTCTATCGCTCTAAATTTCTCAATTGGATTAAAATTTAGGCTAGTAAAATCGACAAAACCACCCGCAATAAATGAAGATATAGAATCAATTTCCTTCTCATTTATTACTTTCAACTTTCCTCCAACGCCATAGTTTTTGTCGTTATCAAGCGAAGAAAACGTATTGACATTGACATTTGTAAATGCCAAATCCGAGATTATTGTTAGATTTTTTGTCGCATTCCATATGTTTTCAACCGCAAGCATTTGTTTTCTTTTTGGAGTAATTAAAAGAACTACTGGTTCGTATTCTCCATTTCTTATTATAATTCCACCAATTGTATCGGGTTTTACCCATTTATAAATCTTCCCAAAAGGAGAAAAACCATCCAAAACATAATTCCCTTTTCCTGCTCCCAAATTAGTAAATTGCAAACGATACAAACTAGAATCGGTACTGTTGGAGTATTGATAAATAGAATAGCCAAGCGAATCTAATTTCTCATAAGAAACCACATTGTTATCCTCACCCACTCGATTTTCTCTTTGTACAAAAGCATTTTCAATGTTGTTCCCAACCGAAGCCATCAAAGCTTTTTCTGGATCTTCTAAATCTTGGAATAACGGTTGATTTTTGTGATCTTGTTCGCTATAGAAATTTAAAGAAGTAATTGAGTTCGTTCTTGTGTAAGAAACCTCTGTTTGCGAGAGAGAACGCAAATAATTCCTATCTGAATATTGAAACTGAATTTCAATTCTTTTGTTTTTGGTTACCAAAAAAGAAGGAGTAAAAGTAATTTCTGCCGAGTTGTAATCAATTACATAATCATTATCTGCTCCTCTTTGAAGTAAATTTCCATCCACAAAAACTTGTTCCGTTCCCGATAAAACAAGAATGAATTGCTCGTTATCTGCTCCAACTAACTTATACGGACCTTGGTTACCTTCTATTCCCTGAAAAAACTGAGTTGCATATTTCCCTCTAGAAACAGAAACTCCAGCACTTGTTTGAATCAGATTGCTATCTTTTAGTTTAAATAGATTGGAATACAACAATCCTTTCGATTTTTTACGAAAGCGTAAATAATGAGAGGCCCTATTTTCTGTGGTAAAATCTCCTGCAATCAGCTTCCAATTGTTCTCACTCAACTGAATAAAAACATTATCAAAATCTTGTAATTGTTGCGTATTCCCATCTGGTTGAATAGGAATATTATCATCCGTAATGGAAGCCAAAAGAGTGATGTCTCCCCCAATTTTACCCGACAACTGCAAGTTGAAATTAGAGTTCACCCCTAAATCTTGCGCATTTCCCAAAGAAATCCCACGAGACAAACTCCCCGATTTATTTAGATTATCCAATCCAAATAAATCCAACTCTTTATCCGTATCTCCGTTACTCTTAAATGGATTTTTATAATTAAAAACTGTTTGAACAAGCGAAGTATCTTTGCTGTAATAAACCTTGCTAAAATTTACTGAGAGCAGTACATACTCTATTTGTAAATTTACAGGCAACCCCCCTTTCCAAATAAGCGAAGCATTGATCGGATTGAATTCAAAAAGTGAATCTTGAACAGGACTTGTATTGTTTAAAATCACAAAAGAATTGGGTACAATTGAAAAGCTATCCAACTGAACAAAACTTGAGTCTATTAGTATTGTCTTTGCTACTTTTTGACTAGAGGCATCAAAAACAAAAAACAATAGAAGAATCAACACTCCATATTTTTGTAAAATTATCACTGTCGAAATTACGATTTACTTGAGTAATTGTTGTTTGGAGGCGTGTTTTTTTCAATAAAAACGGCATTTACTAATTTATAAACAATCAATTTTACATAATCCATAACATAAAATGAGGGTTCACACGTAACTTTAAGTAAGTTTGTAGTTGTACTAATACAAAAAATATTTTTATGAGAATTTTAATTTTATTACTCGTTTTACTCTTTTCTACCCCCTCTTTTTCACAAAAAGTAAAGCCCTATGAATTGGAAAAGACTTATTGGGATAAGAGGAAAACCAACGTGAGAAGTGTGGGATATTTGAACAATAACCCTTACATGAGTTATTTTGGAACGAAAGAAGGAGAGTGGAAGTTCTACTATAAGAACGGAAATTTACAGGAGCTATCTTATTTCAATAGAGGAAAATACGTGAACGAATCCCTACAGTACTACGAAACAGGAAAATTGATGATAAAAGGATTTTTCTATTTAGGAGAAAAGGACAGCACATACACTTCTTATTTTAAAAACGGAAGAATTGCCGAGGAGGGAAATTACAACAGAGGTAAAAAAGCAGGGGTTTGGCAATATTGGTATGTGGACAGTACAGTAAGAAAAGTAGCGAGGTATGATTCTAACGAAATCGAAAGAGTGGGTAGCTTTTGGAACAAAGACAAAAAACAAACTATAGAAAAAGGGAACGGAAACCGAATCACTACTTACGAAAGCGGAAAAATAAAAGAACAGTTTAGCTATAAAGACAGTTTGTTACATGGAGAATTTAAATTAAAAAAAGCAAGTCAAAAAACTTTGATGAAAGGGCAACATGAAAATGGAGCTAAACATGGAAATTGGAAAGAATACTACACCTTTTTTGATCAAATAAAAAGTGAGAAAACGTATATAAAAGACAGTTTGTCTGGAGAATATAAAGCGTATTTCGAAAATGGAAAACTAAACATTGAAGGAGAATTTAACAACAATAAAAAAACAGGAGATTGGAAATGGCTAGATAAAAAAGGAGGAAAAGACATGGAAGGTCAGTTTATAAAAAACCTACAATCTGGCGAATGGACCTTTTATTATCCTTCAGGAAAATTAAAAACGAAAGGAAGTTACCTTGAAGGAAAACGAGATGGGAAGTGGATTTACAACTACAAAAACGGAAGAAAATTTAAACAAGGATCTTACAAGAATAATGTAAAAGAAGGAGTTTGGGAGGTGTGGTTTGAAAATAAAAAGCTTTCTCATAAAGGGGCTTTTAAAAACGGAAAAGAAGAGGGTTTTTGGGAGTCTTGGTACGAAAAAGGAAATAAAAAAGACGAAGGCTCTTATTCAAATGGACTTTTTGAAGGTAAATGGGAAGGTTGGTATCCGAACAAAAGAAAAAGATACGAAGGATCTTGGAAGGATAATTTCAAAACAGGAAGCTGGAAATACTGGCATTCCAATGGAATCTTGAAAGAAGAAGGAAAATATAAGGTTGTAAAAGAAAAGCGAAAAAAACTAAAAATAGAAGAAGAAATCACTAAAAGTGTAAAGCATGGGAAATGGGCCATGTACAGTCAGAATGACGGTTCTTTGGTAAGTAAAGAGCAATACAAAAGCGGAAAGAAACACGGAAAATGGACTTATTATTCTCCAGGAGGAATTTTAGTTTCATCTAGCATGAAATACAAAAAAGGATTGTTGCACGGAGCCTTCAATTCATATGATAGAGGTGGAAGGTTGATAAGCATTGTGAATTACAAGAAAAATGTAAAACACGGTATAATGGTTGTGTATGACGAAAAAGGAAAAGAAGTGAGAAAGATTAAATATAAAAATGGAATTAATGTAGAAAAGAAAGCTCTAAATTATGCTCCAATATAGAACTCGAACCCTCAAGAAAAACAACAGAACAGGAGTTTTGTTGTAGACTGAGAAGAGGGAATAATTTTTTCATTAATGTTAGGTTAATTTTTCTTACTATCGTTTAAGGTAAACTAAGCCGAAACTCTATTTACAGAAAGATTCTGAAATAAATTCAGGATGACTGATTGAAAGAAAAAGAATCCTTTGTGAAACTTTGTGCCTCTTTGTGTAACTTCGTGAAATTCCTTTTTACATTGAGAAACACCGAAAACATACACAGCCAAATTTCGCAGGAAGAGATAAAAAATCTATCCAAAGAATATGACCAATTGGTTTATCTTAATTCCAATTCAAAAGAACAGAGTTCTTTGTTGGCAATAGGACAAAAAGCGATTTTTATACCCAAAGAAAATCAAGTTTTTGATGGATTGAAAGAATTTGTAGGTGAACACCAAGATTGGGTGTTTGGTTATTTGAGTTACGACCTAAAAAACGAAGTAGAGCCAAGTTTAAGTTCCAACAATAAGGATGAAATAAATTTTCCTTTGGCTCATTTTTTTGTTCCTCAGTTTGTATTAGAAATCTCTCTCGACTCTACTGTTTTACATTTTCATACAACTGACGAAAAAGAGGAATTTCTTTCTTTTTTGAGTAAAAAAAAATCAAATAAGGGTAAAATGCAGCAAAAAACAACCTTTTCTCAAAGAATGAGTAAAGATAATTACGGGCAAAGATTTGAGGCAATCAAAGAACACATTCAGCAAGGAGATATTTATGAAATGAACTTTTGCCATGAGTTTTATGCTAATAATGTTGAGATAAATCCCTTTGAAACGTATTTAAAATTGAATGAATTGACAAACGCTCCTTTCTCAGCTTTTTATAAAAATAAAACTCAATATATTTTATCTGCTAGTCCAGAGAGATACATTAAAAAAGAAGGAAGTAAGCTAAAGACTCAACCGATAAAAGGAACGGCAAAACGAGGAAAAACAGACGAAGAAGACGAAGCGACAAGAGAGGAATTATCAGTAAATGAAAAGGAACGAAGTGAGAACATAATGATTGTAGATTTGGTGAGAAACGACTTATCCAAAACTGCAAAAAAAGGCTCTGTAAAAGTAGAGGAGCTTTGCAAGGTTTACACGTTTGAAACAGTACACCAAATGATTTCTACAGTCACTTCTGAGGTGAAAGAAAACACACATCCAGTTGAAGTATTGCGAACCACTTTCCCAATGGGATCTATGACAGGAGCTCCTAAAGTTGAGGCAATGAAAATAATTGAAGAATTAGAGACTACAAAAAGAGGAGTTTACTCTGGGTCCGTTGGTTATTTCACTCCAGATGGTGATTTTGATTTCAATGTAATTATCCGAACTTTGTTGTACAACGAAACGAACAAAAACTTATCTTTTATGGTAGGTGGAGCAATCACAAGCAAAGCTAATGTCGAAGATGAATATGAGGAAACATTACTAAAAGCTGAAGCAATGATTAATTGTTTGAAATAGCGAGATTAAATTTCAAGCACCCAATAACAAATTCTAAACTTTTTCTAAGTCAGCAGAAATTAAAAGCATAAAAAAATGAATAAAAAAACATTAAATAACGAACTAGAACGACTGACAGTCGAAGAGTTTAAAGCGGAGAAAAAAACGCCTTTAATTGTAATTTTAGACAATATCCGAAGTCTTGCTAATATTGGTTCTGTATTCAGAACAGGAGATGCTTTTAGAATTGAAAAAGTGTATTTGTGCGGCTACACTGCTCAACCGCCACACAGAGAAATTCAAAAAACAGCTTTGGGCGCTTCTAAATCTGTAGCTTGGGAACACAGAGAAGATATTTTTGGATTGATGGATGAATTATTAAATGAAAGGGTAGAAATTTATTCCATAGAGCAAACATCAGATGCAATTATGCTCAATGATTTTGAACCGAAAAAAGGAACAAGAACAGCTGTAATTTTTGGAAATGAAGTGCAGGGAGTTCAACAAGAAGTAATTGATAAAAGCACAGGAGTAATAGAAATACCTCAAATTGGGACAAAGCATTCGCTTAACATTTCGGTTTCAAATGGAGTTGTTCTTTGGGATTTGTATGCTAAGTTGATAAAATAATTTTTATCCTGCTCAAATGTGCCTTAAATATTGCTAATTACTATAGAAAATGATATTTTCGCTAATTACTTTTAAAATTAAAGAAAACTATGTCATATTTATTTACTTCAGAATCTGTTTCAGAAGGACACCCAGATAAAGTAGCTGATCAAGTATCGGATGCAATAATTGACAACTTTTTGGCTTTTGACCCAGACTCAAAAGTTGCTTGCGAAACTCTTGTAACAACAGGGCAAGTGGTGCTAGCAGGAGAAGTAAAAACAACAACATACTTAGACGTTCAAAAAATTGCGAGAGATGTAATCAACAAAATTGGTTATACGAAAAGTGAATATATGTTTGACGGAAACTCTTGTGGAGTATTTTCTGCAATTCATGAGCAATCAGAAGACATTAACCAAGGAGTAGATAAAGCAAATAAAGAAGAGCAAGGAGCAGGAGATCAAGGGATGATGTTTGGTTACGCAACTGACGAAACTGAAAACTACATGCCTTTAGCCTTAGAACTTTCTCATAGGTTACTTATCGAATTAGCTTTGTTGAGAAGAGAAGAAAAAGAGATTACATATTTAAGGCCAGATGCAAAATCTCAGGTAACAATTGAATATTCTGACGATAATGTACCGCAAAGAATTGATGCGATTGTAGTTTCTACACAGCATGATGATTTTGTAAAGACAGGAAACAAAAAAGTAGATGACGATAAAATGTTAGTAAAGATTAATGCTGATATCGTAAATATCTTAATCCCAAGAGTGATTGCTAAATTGCCAGCAAACATTCAAGCTTTGTTTACAGATGAAATTACTTACCACATTAACCCAACAGGAACTTTCGTAATTGGAGGTCCTCACGGAGATACAGGATTAACAGGAAGAAAAATCATTGTAGATACCTATGGAGGAAAAGGAGCTCACGGAGGTGGTGCTTTTTCTGGAAAAGACCCCTCTAAAGTAGATAGATCAGGAGCCTATGCTACTCGTCACATTGCAAAAAACTTAGTTGCTGCAGGACTTTGTAAAGAAGTGTTAGTACAAGTTTCTTATGCAATTGGAGTTGCAAAACCAACTAGTATTAACGTAGAAACTTACGGAACTTCTAATGTTGACTTGACAGATGGAGAAATCTCTAAAAAAGTAGAAGCGTTATTTGATATGAGACCTTATTTTATCGAACAAAGATTAAAATTAAGAACTCCTATTTATTCTGAAACTGCTGCCTACGGTCACATGGGAAGAACTCCAGAAGTAAAAACAGTAACGTTTACTTCACCAAATGGCGAAACGATATCTCAAGAAGTAGAGACTTTTACTTGGGAAAAACTAGATTATGTTGATAAAGTAAAATCAGCATTTAATTTGTAATTAATGAAACAGATAAAATACACAATGGCTACTTTAACAGTAGCCATTTTTGCTTTTGGGTGCGGAGGAAATACGGAAAAAGTTTCTTTTTCGAGTAGCTCTCCAGCGATTGAAAAAACGATTTTTTGGGTAGACTCTATTTCGGAGCTAACGGATGCCCAATATCCAGACAATCCAGATATTTCTATACGAAGTAGCTTAGATGGAACCTTCTCTCATTCTAAAATTAGTTTTACAAAAAACAACTTAGGATACGACATGGTTATTTTTCCTAACAATAAGAATACAGACACGATTGTGCTGACAGATTTAGAGTTGAAAAAATTCATTCCTTCCGTCCCTACTTATGTTAAAAAAGACAGTTACTTAACTAAAATTGGAATTGTAAACCAAGAGTGGAATAGAATGCAAGTTAACTTTAAAGAAGGTCAATTTGAGACAAAGGGAAAAAACCTAGAGTCTCAAAAAATCACACGAATAGATGTAGCAAGAAACTGCATTAACGCTTATTTGTGGGAATTGATTTTTTACACAGTTGAAGATGGAAAAAGCAAACCAGTTTATCACGGATGGTTTGACTTTAATAAGGAATTATATGCGCAATTATTCGAAGAGAAAAACGGATTAGCCTACGAAGAATTTAGACCTTCTTTGGAGGAATGGATTTTTCCTGGAAGTGAAAAAACAAACCTAGAAGTTTTAAGAGAAAAAACGAATGGGAAAGAGGTTGTTTTTGAGAACCACGACAATGAATACTACCCAGAAATAGGAGAAAGAAAGAAGAAGAAGATGAACATTTTGTTTCCAAAAGACATCTATTCTATTGATGATTTTTTGACAGACAGCACGGTTTACGCTACTTTTTCAGCTCCGGGATGTTACAATCAATCCGACCCTAGAAAAACAAAACTTCATAGGTTAGCAAACTTGAAAAAAGTAGAGCTAAACAAGATAAAAAGCAACAACACAAACAAAGATTCCTTATCGGAATTGGTGCTGAGGTTTGAAACAGATAAAGACACCACAGTATTTGTAGTTGGAGGAATTGATTTATCTACACTTCCCGTTTTAACAGTAGAAAACTCTAAAAGCGGTTATCAAATGCCAATGGGAATTGGAAACTATTCTTTCTATTCCAACTATGCTCTTTTGCAAAACTCTAACCACTTAGAAAGCCCTTATTATGGCTTATTAATGGATGAAAATAATAATTGGTTAGACAGTCATGACGTTGGAATTGACGGACCTTTAATGCACCTGGATAAAGAAGGGAATTTACACTTTTGGATTCTTTCTTTTGAGCGACATAGTTTTGTTGGGCATTATGTGATTAATCTTTATTCGTAAGTAATTAGCTCTAAGTTTTTATTCATTTGTCATTCCCGACTCTGGTCTGAAATGACAAATCGAGTGAATTTCACTTTGTATTTTATAAGTTGAGCTTCAAGTCATTTTTCCTAAAAGGAAACCATCGGCTCGCAAATTCGTGCGAACCTGAGCCGTAAATATTTTGTTCCATTTTCGAAACAAAATGTCTCGAAAGAGGACTTTATTAAAATAGCGTGTTAACTAATACAAACACCAAAAATTTCCTTAATTTTGTAACTTAATTAAAGATAATACATGGAAATTCCAGCAAAATATAATTCACAAGAAGTAGAAGATAAATGGTATGCCAATTGGCTTAAAAACGAACATTTTAAATCTACTCCTGATGACAGACAAGCCTACACCATTGTAATTCCTCCACCAAACGTTACAGGAGTTTTGCACATGGGTCATATGCTGAACAATACAATTCAAGATGTATTGGTACGTAGAGCTCGTTTGCTAGGAAAAAATGCTTGTTGGGTACCGGGAACCGATCACGCATCTATTGCGACCGAAGCAAAGGTTGTAGCTAAACTAAAAGAAGAAGGAATTGATAAAAATGACCTGACTAGAGATGAATTTTTGGTTCACGCTTGGGAATGGACTCACAAACACGGAGGAATCATTTTGGATCAATTGAAAAAGCTTGGCGCTTCTTGCGATTGGGACAGAACAAAGTTTACTATGGATGATGATTTATCAGAATCTGTTACCAAAACATTTGTTGATTTACACGAGAAAGAATTGATTTACAGAGGTTACCGAATGGTAAACTGGGATCCTTCTGCACAAACAACATTATCGGATGAGGAAGTAATTCATGTAGAAGAAGAAGGGAAATTATACTATTTAAACTATAAAATAGAAGGATCGGAAGATACTTTGAGTATTGCAACTACACGACCAGAAACTATTTTTGGAGATACAGCAATTTGTATTAATCCAAATGACCCACGTTTTTCTCACCTTAAAGGGAAGAAAGCAATTGTACCAATTGTAGGAAGAGCAATTCCAATAATTGAAGACGAATACGTAGACATTGAATTTGGGACGGGTTGTCTTAAAATTACTCCTGCTCACGATCAAAACGATAAGCTGATAGGAGATAAGCACAAACTTGAAGTGATTGACATTTTTAATGATGACGCTTCGCTTAATTCTTTCGGAATGCATTACGAAGGGAAAGACAGGTTTGTTGTAAGAGAAGAGATTGTCAAAGAACTAAAAGAAAACGGTTCTTTAGAGAAAATAGAAAAACACACACATAAAGTTGGGACTAGCGAAAGAACGAAAGCTGTAATTGAGCCTAAAGTATCGGTTCAATGGTTTTTGAGCATGGAAAGATTGGCTAAGCCAGCTTTGGATCACGTAATGAATGACGATATCCAGTTTCACCCAGCTAAGTTCAAAAACTCTTACCGCAACTGGATGGAGAATGTGAGAGACTGGAATATTTCTCGTCAATTATGGTGGGGTCACCAAATCCCAGCCTACTTCTATGGAGATGGAATGGAAGATTTTGTGGTTGCAGAAACGATTGAAAAAGCACTTCCGTTAGCACAAGAAAAAACAGGAAATACTTCTTTGACAACTGCCGATTTAAGGCAAGAAAGTGATGCGCTCGACACTTGGTTTAGCTCATGGCTATGGCCAATCAGTGTGTTTGACGGAATCAATAATCCTGATAACGAAGAAATAAATTATTACTATCCAACCAATGATTTGGTAACAGCTCCAGAAATTATGTTTTTCTGGGTAGCAAGAATGATTATTGCTGGATACGAATACAAAGGAGAATTACCATTCAAGAATGTTTATTACACAGGAATTGTAAGAGATCAGCAGGGAAGAAAGATGAGTAAATCTTTAGGAAACTCACCCGATCCAATTGAACTGATTCACAAATACGGAGCAGATGGAGTAAGAGTTGGAATGTTATTGAGTTCTCCTGCAGGGAATGATTTACCGTTTGAAGAAGCTTTGTGTGAAACAGGAAGGAACTTTACTACCAAAATTTGGAATGCATTTAAGCTTACCAACATTTGGGAAGTTGCAGAAATTAGACAACCAGAATCAAGTAAAATTGCTTTGGAT
>CAJJDF010000006.1 GCA_905182785.1 uncultured Flavobacteriales bacterium | reverse complement strand
AGCTTTGTTATCCAACCCAGAAGTATTGGTACTGGATGAACCTACAAATGGACTTGATCCTGAAGGAATAAGACAAATGAGAGAACTCATTATTTCTATTGCTAAAGAAGGAAAAACAATTATTATTTCCAGCCATATTCTAGACGAAATACAAAAAATGTGTACTCATTATGCTATTCTTAAAGATGGAAAATTATTGAAACAAGGGGCTATTGGTGACATATTGAGTTCTAAAAATCAATTTTTGTTAGACTCTAATAATAACGAAGAGTTAAAATCAAAAATAAACCAACATCCTAGTTTTTCTACTCTAGAAGATAATGAAGGAAAGCTCAAAATCACTTTTAACGATAAAGTAAAAGGGAGCGATATCAATGAATTTATGCACTCCCAAGGGATTCTGTTATCTGAGCTTACGGAATTAAAAACTTCTTTAGAAGATGAATTTTTAGAAATAATAAAAAAGTAACAGAATGAAATTATTACAAATAGAATATAAAAAAATTGTTGGAAATAAATCTTTCAAAGTATTTAGCATCATGTTTTTGGTGTTTTTACCTTTGATAGCTATTCTTTTTCCAATCTATTGGAGTGTTCCAATTGGAGGAGAAAGCTTTTATCCATTTATGCCTACTAGTTATGAAGCGGCTTGGTATTCTGTAAGTTTTATTTCTAGCTGGTTCTGTTTTTTCTTATTGTCCTTCATTTTGATTTATCACATTACAAATGAATACAATTTTCGTACTGTAAGGCAAAACATTATTGATGGACAAACTAGGACCGAATATTTAAAAGCAAAAATATTCCTTATGCTTTCAATTTTATTTTTTGCAACTCTGTATGTCTTTATTATTGGGTTTGTGGGAGGACTTATTTTTTCAACCTTCGAACCAAAAGATGCTGGGATGATTCAAACATTCTTAAAAACCTTTAATGGCCTTGAAACGGAAGTGGAAACACAAGACTTTGGTGTTATCACTGATGGAATGTTTAATATCGTTCGATTTTTCATTCAAAACCTAGGAGCATTTTCTTTAGCATTTCTTGTTGCATTTCTTGCTAAAAGAGGGATTTTGGCAATCCTTATATTTTTCGGATTGTTTTTAAGTGAGAAAATTGGAGAAATAATACTTGAGGTAAATGACTTTGGTTTTGTAAAAGATTATTTACCTACCAATGCTTTTATGGATGTATTACCTTACCCTAATTTAATGGAATTATTATCTGGGATAACATCTCCTGACTCAATGAATTGGACAGCAGTTGTAATAACAATTATCTACTCCCTATTATTCATCTTCTTTGCTCGATTATTGTTTTTCAAAAGGGACATAACTTAATTATGAAACACTTAGCCTCTATATTAATTTGTTTTGTTTAATGTAGAGTATTGTTTCATTTCTATTACAAAAAGCTAATTGCATTTGGTCCTTCATTAAACAACAAATCGAAAATAAATAGATTAGGAATAAATCCACATTTATCTTCAAAAACTTGGTTGTAAGGCTCTTTTGGGAAGTCTATTGATTTATCTTTGGGAGTAAAATAACTTCTGTGATTATCAAACCCTTCTATTTTTTTCACGTGCTCTTTACTAAATGTTGCATTTAGTTTTATGCCCAAAGCTTCCAGAACCTTGTTTTGTAAAGCAAGATTAAACTCTACCAAAGTTTCGTAATGGTGAAGAAATATAGGGGCAAAATCATCTTCATAAAATTCAAAATATGGAGAAGAACGGTAAGAAGAAGCGATTGATTTCCAATGTTGTTTCTGCCAAGTGTGATCGTACGATATTTTAATATCTTGTAAGGCTGTGTGATTTGGATGTTTTACTACAGGAATAATTAAATTTAATTTTCCATTGGCTCCATACATCTCAGCTCTGTTTCTGAAATTTTGTTTTAAATAATGTCCATGTAAATCAAAAAACACTTCCTCTGCTTTGTTTAACAAAGTATAGTATTCAATATTTCCTAAAAAAACTACGGGGAGTATTACTTTCATCTGTATTTATTTAAAATTTTACCACTAAACGAAGCAAAAAACTATTGAATATTCTCAATAATTATTGTCCATTATTGACTAAGTGTTTAGACACTGATTTTCTCACACTTCCTTCACTTAATAATAATGACTTTGCCGATTCGTAATCGAGATCAGTTTGATTCATTACCATGCGTGTACCTCTATCTACAAGCTTGTTGTTACTCAACTGCATGTCTACCATTTTATTTCCTTTTACTTTCCCTAGTTGAATCATAACTGAGGTAGAAATCATGTTTAAAACCAATTTTTGAGCCGTTCCAGACTTCATTCTTGTACTGCCTGTTACAAACTCTGGCCCTACTTCTACTTCAATTGGGAATTGAGAAACCTCGGCCAATTTACTGCCTTTATTACACGAAATACAACCTGTTGTGATTCCTTTTTCATTGCAAGTTTCTAGGGCTCCAATTACATATGGAGTACTTCCCGAAGCTGCAATTCCAATTACTGTATCGGTTTCATTGATTTTGTATTCTAGCAAATCTTTCCAACCTTGTTCGGTATCGTCTTCGGCAAATTCTACTGCTTTTCTTATCGCATAATCACCTCCAGCAATTATTCCTACTACCATTTCGTGAGGAACTCCAAACGTAGGGGGGCATTCACTTGCATCTACTATTCCTAGTCTTCCACTCGTTCCTGCTCCCATATAAAAAAGCCTTCCTCCTGCTTTCATTTTTGGAACAATAGCAGAAACTAATTTTTCTATTTCAGTAATTGATTTTTCAATAGCTTTTGGCACAGAATTATCTTCTTTGTTGATGTTGATCAACAAATCTATTACACTCATTTTTTCTAAATGATTGTAATTAGAGTCCGATTCAGTTGTTCTTGCCATTATAATGTTTTAAAGATTCTTTCCCATCTCACACCTCCAGAGAACCATCCTCTTTCTAGGTCTTTACTCATCCAAATAATCAATGCTTTTCCTACTACATGGTCTTCGGGTACAAATCCCCACATTCTTGAGTCGGCTGAATTGTGACGGTTATCCCCAATCATATAATAGTAATTTTGTTTGAAAGTATAGGTTTCAGCTTTTACTCCATTGATGTAAAAACCATCTGCTTTTTTCTCAGCAATATTTCCTTCGTAAGTGGTAATACATCTGCTATATTTTATCCAGTTATCTTCATTCAAAGGAATTGTTGCTCCTTCACTTGGCATCCAAAGTGGACCGTAATTATCTGCATTCCAATTGAATTCCTTGTTAGGACTATTTGGATAAAAATCAACATAACTAGCTATTCTTGATCTAAAACTACCTTGTTTTGCTTCATTTCTGATAAAAATAGTATCTATTCTTAACGTTCCGTAAACACCAGAATTTAATTCTTTGGTCAGTTCTTCTTTCACTTCTGGACTCATATTCATGTATCCAGCATTTGCTTCAATTTCACCTGTATTGCGGTTTTTCTGAAAAATTAAATCATTGTATTGCTGTAAGTTAAAATTATATTTATCCTTCCATTTTAAAAATGTTTCCATTCTAGGAACTTGATTAAAATGCACTTCATAAAAATGATTGACATGGATTCCTACATTATTTTCTTTTCCATCAATGTATAATTGTCCATCAATAAGCTGAAGCGTATCGCCAGGAACAGCAACACATCTTTTTACATAGTTTTCCTTTTTATCAATGGGTCTGTGAGTATAACCTTTAGTTTTCATTTCTACATCTCTCCCATTGTCACTTGTCCACAATAAATTTTGATTCAATATTCTTTCTCTAGCTTCAGATTCAAATCTATTGATATATCGAATAAATTGTTTGTCGTTAGCCCCTTGCTTCTTAGCAATTGTGTACGCGTTATTTCTTACAAATTCATAGTAGTTATGTCCTTGAATTTCTCCACCTGCTCCTACAGAACCTGGTAGTCTTCCAAAAACAGCTGTATCTCCTACTGGATGATTAAATACCACAATGTCATTTCTTTGTACTTTACCAAAACCTAGCAATCTATTATAAGGTAATTTTATCGCTTCAGAATATGAATTAGCATAAGTCCAAGGAATTGTGTTGTGCACCAATGGATAAGACAAAGGAGTGAACGGGACTCTCGTTCCGTAAGATATTTTATTTACAAATAAAAAATCTCCTACCAATAATTCTTTCTCCATAGAAGGAGTAGGAATTGTAAAAGCTTCTAATACATATCCTCTTATTAATGAGGCTGCTATTAAAGCAAATACAATAGAATCTCCCCATTCTTTTACAATAGATTTTTGTCCCGGCTTATCTCTTGTTCCAGTTAATTTTTGAATAATTACAAAAACTGTTATTATCCCAAATGAGGATAATAACAAAGCGATTTGATCAGACAGTTGCCTTTTGATAACCTGAGCTTCCACTTTCCAGTCTGTTTCGCCTTCATATACTAACTCTTCTTTACCAAGTGCTATCATTGGGAAATAAATGAACGGTACAAAAATCTGCATCAAAGTATCTTTGGCAGTATATTTTCCAAATATTCTACCCATGGAAACATTCATGGCGCAAAACATTAAAATTTGACTAAATCCTGGAATCAATAAAATGATTGCCCACCACCAAGGTCTTTTGATTACTTTGAGCCAAATAAAAATATTATAAACAGGAACAAATCCTTCCCATTGTTTTCTTCCTGCTTTTTCGAACAATTTCCAAGTAGCCATTGCTGTATAAAGGATAATGATACTAATCCAGAGTGTCCAAAGTGTTATAGTCATGTGTTATATTATTTTGTAGATGAGCAAATATAGTATTTATATAATTTGAATAAAAGCTATAGGAACTGTTTGTAAATAAAGATACAGCTAGAGATAATAAAATCTTATATCTTTGGGTATTATATATCCTGATTTAACCTTTTTTAACTTACAAGATGAGAAAAACTATTTCAATAAAAAATGCTCCGGCACCAGTTGGTTCATACAGTCAAGCTGTACTTGTAGAAAATACTTTATACTTAAGTGGACAAATAGCTATTAACCCGTTTGATGGAGAGTTTAAGACAGAAAGTATTGAAACTGAAACTCACCAAGTAATGAAAAACATTCTTGCATTACTGGATGCTGCAGATATGGGAATTGACAACTTGGTAAAATGTTCTATTTTTTTAGATAATATGAATAATTTCTCTGTGGTAGATTCTATTTACTCTTCTTATTTTAATACTGAATTCCCTGCA
>CAJJDF010000005.1 GCA_905182785.1 uncultured Flavobacteriales bacterium | reverse complement strand
TCCCATGACTTGCGCCACATGATAAACTTAATCCTGTTATTGTATTTACTAAACTTGACTCGGGTGGACATACTACTAATGTACTGTCCTCTGGAATCACTTTTATTAACGTATCAATTACTGGAGTTACTGAAATCAAGACTACGGTAGTATCACATAATCCAGAAGTATCACATACAATTAAGCATAAAGAATCCACACCTACAAAGTTGAAATCGGGTTTATATTCAAAACAAGTACCTCCTACTACCAATAGTGTTCCGTGTTTTTGAGTATTACAACTACTTATAAATAAACTGTCATTTGGCAGATCTGGATCGGTAAGAGTAGGGCAAAAAACAACAGAACTATCCTCTGGAACAACAATGTTAGGATGAGTGATAGTTGGCGACTTAGGGCCTATACTACAAACTTTTATAATTAAAGTAACTGAAGCTCTAGTAGTACTAGAGTATGTACCATTGAAAGACTCGGCATAATATGTTTTAGTACCTAAACCAATTTGAGTAGGATTCGAAACTACAGCTCCTCCTGTTGCAGCATCATACCAAATAATAGTTCCATTAGTAGTGTTAGAAGTAGCAGTAGCAGTAATGGCCTGGGTAGATGTCCCATCTGAACAAACCGTTTGGTCTGGTCCAGGAACAGGAGTATCGTCTCCAAAGCAAAGTCCATCATTATAAACTACACCTGTACTAAATCCAATTGCTCCTGCTGTAGAAAGCATTCTTCCCTCCATACTTCCATTTGCTCCCATAGAACATGCTCCTCCATGAGCAAGAACCGTTCCTTTCATGTAAGTAAAAGTTCCCATATCGGAAGCTCCTTCAGAAATCCAAAAAACATTACAACGACTCGCTCCATTAATCAAAATTACTCTTGATTGTGCAGCTACTGAAAATGCTCCGTTAAACTTAAATACAAATATTGAATTGGGATTATTTTGACCGTCTAAGATGATTGTTCCTGCTAAAGACCCTGCCCCTCCTATGTAATAAACTCCAGTATATACCGTTTCTCCACTACCAAAAGCTGGTGTGTGACCAAGTTCTGTATTTGGTAAAGCAATAAGATCGTTATATGCGGAATCTAAATCTAATACGGCTTTTGCTGTCTCAATTCCAGGATGATATGTATAACCCACATGAGTTGAAGTTCCAAAACCACTTATAGCTCCTAAATTTGTACCTATATTACCTACAATACCAGATGTAGCAGCATTCGCCACAGCTCCATTACTTGTAAAAAGAGCGTATTTTTTAAGACTTCTTAAAACATCAAGAGTAGGAACAGAAATACAATTACCTAAACATTGTATTGGAACAGTAATTGGACCAACTGGCATAACTGCAACACCTCCGGCAGCAATTGTTATTGCCCCTTCTGAAGTTAACAACCTTCCTTCTATGTTACTATTTGCTCCAAGTGTAACTGCTCCTGGATGTGCAAATAAAGTTCCTTTTATTGTACTGGATGCTCCTACAGAAATAGCTCCTTGAGAAATCCAAAAAACATTAGCTGCTCGTGTTCCTCCACTTAAAGTAATTGCTGAACCTACTCCTACTGTAAATGCTCCTTCGAATTTCATTATAAAAACAGCATTAGAGTCTCCTCCTCCATCTAGAGTAAGACCTCCTGCTATAGACCCTGCACCTCCAATAGAATAAACACCAGGAGTTATGGTTTCTCCTCCTCCAAAAGCAGGAGCGTGTGTGCTAGGATATGTGACAAAAATATCGTCAAGATGAATATACACTCTAAGTAAATCTATTCTTGCCTGAATAGTTGTGGAGTCATTATTATATATAGTACCTGTAAATATATTTTTTTTATCAAATCCAGATCCGCTAATTATACCTGTATTTGTTCCAGCATTACCGTTAGAGGTTCCGCCATTTGTAACTGCACCAACTCCTGCAAAAGTCTCGAAGGAAGAAAGCACTCCCAATTCAAGTGTTTGACTGAAATTGATATTTGAAAATATCAATAATGAAACAACTACGCAAGATGACAATATATTTTTTCTCATGGCTCTATTTTTTTAAGTTATTGTTAATAATGTAATCATATAACATCAATAACAAAATAAGTTTGCAAACCTAGACATAAAATATGGGTTTAAATCATTAAAGCAATCTTATAAACAACCGCTACTTAATAAGTAAGTTTTTTTACTTATAATAAAGTTGACAAAAGTAACTGTTATAACCCTATAAAACTTGATCAATTTCAATGTGTTTTCACCATAATGTTTAATCATTATAGCCTTTACGGTACAAATGAAACTTCTACAGAAAAAGGAACATGAATACAAAATATAGACAAAAATATGTCAGTAATTTATTTACTAAAATTCAGACATTTGCATAGTTAATTACATAAATTGGTCCTTTTAAAGGCTTTTTTTTAAGAGGTATTAATGTAAAGACTTAGTTTTATTTGAAAAATTAAGTCTATCTCACACAACTATTTTTTTTGTTTTATCGATAAAAAAAACATGATCTAAATTAACCAAAGAGCACTAATTAAAGAATTACCTTTTAAATCCACACACTTTAAAAAAAACACTAATAATAAAAGTATTGAATACGGTGCAATAGAATAAATCATTGTGATTTAAAAAAAAGACCAACAACACTACTCAAAACAAAAAAATATCCTGTTTATTTTCAACTAATTACAATAGAAGCACAAGAATTAAAAGAAAAAATTTGCATAAAAAAACCATTAGCAAATGCTAATGGTTTTTTCTTAGTAGCGGGAGCCAGACTCGAACTGACGACCTTTGGGTTATGAGCCCAACGAGCTACCAACT
This sequence comes from uncultured Flavobacteriales bacterium, assembly GCA_905182785.1. Taxonomy (GTDB): domain Bacteria; phylum Bacteroidota; class Bacteroidia; order Flavobacteriales_D; family CAJJDF01; genus CAJJDF01. The sequence continues at coordinate 38,476 of CAJJDF010000005.1, read as the reverse complement.
GCTCTATCCCGCGATATTTGGTTTGCAAATCTACAACAATTTATTTAATCTGCAAGTTAATACTTAAATAACTCCTAATTTTTTACCCACCTTTATAAATGCCTCAATAGCCTTGTCTAGATGATGTTTTTCATGCCCCGCAGATATTTGAACTCTAATTCTTGCAGCACCTTTAGGAACTACTGGAAAATAGAATCCAATAACATAAATCCCTTCTTCCAACAAAGCATTACTAAAATCTTGAGAAAGTTTAGCATCATATAGCATGACTGGTATAATAGGAGAATCTCCTTCTTTGATATCAAACCCTGCAGCAATAATTTTTTCTTTGAAATAATTTTTGTTTTCTTCCAATTTATCTCTCAATAAAGTATCCTTAGATAAAATATCAAACACTTTATTAGCCGCACCAACAATCGCAGGAGCTAAAGAATTAGAAAATAAATAAGGACGAGATCTCTGTCTCAACATATCAATTACTTCTTTCTTCCCTGTTGTATAACCTCCCATTGCTCCACCTAATGCTTTTCCTAATGTTCCTGTAACTATATCAACTTTATCCATCACTCCAAAGTGCTCCGGTACTCCCCTACCCGTTTTCCCTATAAATCCTGCCGAATGACATTCGTCTGACATTACTAAGGCATCATATTTTTCTGCCAAAGCACAAATTTCATCCATTTTGGCCAAGTCACCATCCATAGAAAACACACCATCTGTTACAATTATTCTGTGTCTCTGTTCTTGTGCTTTTATTAACTGTTGTTCCAAATCTGCCATATCAGAGTGAGCATATCGGTACCTTGCAGCTTTACATAATCTAATTCCGTCAATAATTGATGCATGATTTAAAGCATCAGAGATTATAGCATCTTCTTTACCAAAAAGTGGTTCAAAAACCCCTCCATTTGCATCAAATGCTGCAGCATAAAGAATCGTGTCTTCTGTTCCGTAAAACTCTGAAATCTTTTTCTCCAATTCTTTGTGAATATCTTGTGTACCACAAATAAAACGAACTGATGACATTCCAAAACCATGCGTATCTAAAGTGTCTTTTGCTGCTTTTATTACATCTGGATGAGAAGATAGTCCCAAGTAATTATTGGCACAAAAATTCAGTACATTATCCCCTGTGCTGACTTCAATTTCTGACGATTGTGAGTTTAAAATTATTCTTTCAGATTTATATAATCCTGCTTTTTTTATCTCTTCTAATTCTGTTTGAAGGTGATTTTTTAAATTTCCGTACATAATTAAACTTTATTTATTTATTACAATGATTTTGTTTATAGCTATTTAAATGTAAAAATAAGGTTGTTTTTCTCCATATTTTCATTTTAAATTTGATTTTCAAAGGTAATTATTTTTAAACTAATAGAAAATAATTGTAGCTTTGTCCTAACTAAGGGGTGCCCAAAATATCGGGCTGAGATTATACCCATCGAACCTGCCGTGGTAATTCATGGAAGGGATTTTAAGGCAAACTATGTTTTGTCCGTTAAATTAGGTGCATCTCTTGGAAATTTATTTTAAACCATTAATTAATAAAACCAATGAGAAAATTATCCTTAATTTTTATTACCCTTTTTCTATCTACATTCTCTTATTCTCAATTTAGAATTTCAGGAACAATAACAAACCAGAATAGTGAACCTATGCCATGGGCGACAATCCAAATTAAAAATACAAAATATATTGCCACTACAAATGGCGAAGGCTATTTTGAATTTACCAATTTAGAGTCCGGAACCTATTATTTGAATTATAGGTATGTTGGATATAAATCAACTCAATATAAAGCAGTAATAAAAGACAAAGACATATCGGCTTCAGTATCATTACAGCCAAAAGATTTAATGATAAATGAAATAACGGTAAGTGGAACCAGAATTGAAGAAAATACTCCAACTACCTATACTACAATTAATAAAGAAGAAATTGAGAAAAATAATTTGGGTCAAGACATCCCTTATTTATTACAACAATCACCCTCAATGGTAGTTACATCTGATGCAGGTGCTGGAGTTGGATATACTTACATGAGAATTAGAGGAACGGATGCCTCTCGAATTAATGTAACAATAAATGGAATACCAGTAAATGATGCAGAATCACATGGAGTATTTTTTGTAAACATGCCTGACTTTGCATCTTCTATTGAGAGTGTTGATATCCAAAGAGGTGCTGGAACTTCTACAAATGGGGTGGGTGCTTTTGGTGCTTCAGTAAATCTGTATACTGACTTTCGAAGTCAAACTCCTTATGCCGAAGTAAATAATTCTATTGGATCTTTTGGAACAGTCAAAAACACAGTAAAGTTTGGGACAGGAGTGATGAATAGAAAAATTTCTTTTGAAGGAAGGTTATCCAAAGTAAAATCAGATGGATTTGTAGATAGAGCCTCTTCGGATTTACAATCCTATTTCTTTTCTGGACAATACGCATCTGGTAAAAATAGTTTGAGATTTATAACCTTTTCAGGAAAAGAAACCACTTACCAAGCTTGGGGAGGAATACCTAGAGACTCTTTAAAAACCAATAGAACTTACAACCTTTATACGTATGAAAATGAAGTGGATGATTACCAACAAACACATTATCAGTTGTTTTTTGATAGAAAAATAAATAGTAAATTATTTTTAAATACTGCTTTACATTACACGAGAGGACAAGGTTATTTTGAGCAATACCGTGAAGATGACGACATGTCAACTTATGGAATTGATCCAGTTTTTAGAGCAAACGACACATTAACTAATACCGATTTAATTAGAAGGAGGTGGCTAGACAATGACTATTACGGAGGAATATTCGCTTTGAAATATAAACCTAACAACAAAATTCAGTCTATTTTAGGAGGTGGATATAATATATATGATGGAGATCATTTTGGAGAAGTTATTTGGGCAAGGTATTCAAATAACTTAAACATCAGAGGAAGGTATTACAATAACAATGCTACTAAAACAGATGGAAATATCTATTCCAAAACAAATGTTCAGGTTTCCAAAAAAATGAATGCGTTTCTAGATTTACAAGTAAGGCAGATAAATTACAACTTCTTCGGTTTTGATAATGAATTAAAGAATGTGCAACAAGATGCAAACTATTTTTTCTTTAACCCAAAAATCGGAGCCTCTTATGCTTTAAATAGTAGTAGTAAGTTTTATACTTTATTAGCGATTGCCAATAAAGAACCAAACAGAGATGACTTGACAGAATCTTCGCCTACTTCAAGACCAAAACATGAAACGCTTTATGACTTAGAATTAGGATTTAAACAATCAAAATCTAAATATGCACTGAGCATTAATGGTTATTTTATGCTCTATAATAATCAGTTGGTCGCTACTGGTGCTCTTAATGACGTGGGAGCTTCCGTAAGAACTAACATTGAAGATTCTTACCGTACAGGAATTGAAATTGAAGGAGGGGTGCAAATTACAAAAGGTCTAAAGTGGAGCGGTAATTTAACTTTGAGTCAAAATAAAATACAAGAATGGACAGAATATGTAGACAATTGGGATACTTGGGGAAAAGATACAATCGTTCATACCAACTCAACTCTTGCATTTTCTCCTAGCGTAATTGCAAGTAGTATTTTTGAGTTTTCTCCATACAAACAATGGGATGGAGCAAGAAAGAAAAATAGAATTGATAAATTGAGCATTGCCTTAATTAGTAAATATGTAGGAGAGCAGTTTGTAGACAATACGCAAAGTCAAGATAGAAAATTAGAGTCTTATTTTATTCATGACTTAAGAGTAAATTACTCCCTAAAATTTAGATCAGGATTGGATAAGTTAACCCTATTTGGTTCTATTTACAACCTTACTAACCAATTATACTCTGCAAATGCTTGGAGTTACAGATATTCTTCGGGAGGGGAATCTCAGCAACAAATGGGGTTCTATCCGCAAGCTTCAACTAACTTGCTAATCGGTCTAAATCTTAAATTTTAACCTAGTATTAAGCATAAGCAATTATTTTTTGTTTAACTTTATATATATCAAGTTAAACACAATGAAAAATTACTTAATAATAGGCGGTTCCTCTGGAATTGGAAAAGCTTTAACAGAGCAACTAGCTATTGAAGGATATGTATACTCTACCTTCAATAAAAACGAAACTAAAAGCAACATCCCAAATGTTAATTATTACCATTTGGATGTTACTTCTAGTGAAATTGAGTTAAATAATTTACCAGAAGAGGTTCATGGTTTAGCTTACTGTCCTGGGAGCATAAATCTAATGCCTTTTAAGAGAATAAAACCAGCTCAGTTTGCAGAAGATTTTGAACTTCAGGTAAACGGAGCAATAAAAGTGATACAGAAAGTACTGCCAAATCTAAAGGCAGCAAGTAATTCATCTATTTTATTATTTTCCACGATAGCTGTTCAAACCGGATTCAATTTTCATGCACAAGTCGCAGCTTCTAAAGGAGCTATAGAAGGTCTTACACGCTCTTTAGCAGCAGAATTTGCCCCTAAAATCCGCGTCAATGCAATTGCACCTTCATTAACTGACACTCCACTTGCTAGTAAATTACTAAGCACTGACGAAAAGAAAGAAGCAAATGCTCAAAGACACCCCTTAAAATCAATTGGAAGTGCTGAGAACATTGCCGAGCTAGGGGTTTTCTTACTTTCTGAAAAGTCGAAGTGGATTACAGGACAAATTATACATGCAGATGGTGGAATGTCTAGCATAAAATCATAACTCTTTTTTTTAAAAACCATGGAAAAAACATCAATAAATCAGAGAGAATCGATTATCACTAACTACATGCATTTTGTATTAGAGCACGGTAAAAAACCACATAATGTTTTCAAATTTGCCAAAGAGAATGAAATGAGCGAAAGCGAATTTTATGCCCATTTCCCTTCATTTGAAGAACTGGAAAAAGAAATATTTTGTGAATTCTTCAAAAAAACCTTAGGCCTTCTAGATGAAAATAAAGAATACCAATCGTTTGATGCTCAAAATAAACTACTAAGCTTTTATTTTACATTTTTTGAATTACTTACAAAAAATAGAAGTTATGTAATTCAAGCTATTTTACACGAAAAAGTAAAAGGCCTAGGGGTTACTTCAAGGCTTAAAAAGCAGTTCAAAAATTACATTCATTCCCTAGAAATTGAAACGTTAGACTTGAGAGAGGATAGGTTAGAAACACTAAAAGAGAAAGGAATTGCAGAAGTTTATTGGGGTCAGTTTGCCTTTATAATGAGTTATTGGCAAAAGGACACTTCTTCTAGTTTTGAAAAAACAGATATTTTGATTGAGAAAATAGTGAATACTAGCTTCCAATTGCAAGATATGAAACCCCTTCAAAGTGTTCTTGATTTAGGTAAATTTTTACTAAAAGAATTTAAAAAATAAAAAATGGAAACCATTAATAGCATTCCTATTTCTAAGATAAGACGCGCGAGCAAACTGGTGGGGACCGGAGCAAAAGTTGGAGTTAATTACTTGAAATATTACGGAAGTAAACTGGTTAAATCTGAAGAAGATGCAAGGGGTCAATTAAATAAAGACAATGCAGAAGACATTTACAACAGTCTTAAAAAACTAAAAGGAAGTGCTTTAAAAGTAGCTCAAATGCTTAGTATGGAGAAAACAATGATGCCAGAAGCGTATGTCGAGAAATTCTCACTGTCGCAGTTTTCTGTCCCTCCTCTTTCTCCTCCTTTAGTTATCAAAACATTTAAGTCCTATTTTGGGAAAACTCCAAATGAAGTATTTGATGTTTTCAATTCAAGATCTACCAATGCAGCTAGCATTGGGCAAGTGCATAAAGCAGAAAAAGACGGACAGGAATTAGCAGTAAAAATTCAATACCCAGGGGTTTCGGAGAGTATCAGTTCTGATCTTAAATTGGTAAAGCCAGTAGCCTTGAGGATTCTTAATATTTCAGCAAAAGATTCAGTCAAATATTTCAAAGAAGTTGAAGACAAACTGATGGAAGAAACAAACTACCTTCTTGAAATAAAACAAAGTATAGAGATTGCAGAAGCTTGTAAAAAAATTCCTAACCTATTATTTCCTCAGTATTATCCCAAATACTCTACGGAACGAATTATAACTATGGATTGGATGACAGGAAAACACCTCTCCGAATACACTCCAAATTCTGCAAGTGGTAAAAAAATAGGACAAGCTTTATGGGACTTTTATATGCATCAAATGCACGTATTGAGAAAAGTACATGCTGACCCTCATCCAGGCAACTTTTTAGTGTCAGAAGATGAAAAATTAATTGCATTAGACTTTGGTTGTATGAAAACAATTCCTTTGGATTTTTACACCCCTTATTTCGAATTAATACAAAAAGAAACGTTAGAAAAAAGAGAACTTTTTATTGCTAAAATGCAAGAATTAGAAATCATTAAGGCTTCTGATACAGAAGAAGAGATAGAATTCTTCTCCTCTATGTTTCACGAACTACTGAGTTGGTTTGCAAAACCGTTTCATACAGAAACTTTTGACTTTAGTGACAGTGAATTTTTTGATAAAATAGCACAACTAAGTGAGCAATACACCAAAAATACAGAACTAAGAAAAATGGATGCAAACAGAGGGTCGAAGCATTTTATTTATGTAAATCGAACTTTCTTTGGGCTTTACAGCCTGATGAATATGTTGCAAGCAACTGATATTAAAATAAAAAATTATCAAAATTTATAAATTATGTTTGGATTATTTAAAAAGAAAAGCGAAGTAGAAAAATTGCAAGAACAATATAAAGGGCTAATGAAAGAAGCCTTTGAATTGTCTAAAATTAATCGCACCAAGAGTGACGAAAAAACTGCTGAAGCAGAAGCTATTTTGAAACAAATAGATGCAATAAAAAAATAAAAACTATGGCATTTTATCAATATAAGCAAGAGCAAAAAGTAAAAGCATCTATGGAAGAGGTTTGGGATTTTATATCCTCTCCTAGGAATCTAAAAGAGATTACGCCCGATTACATGGGATTTGATATTACTTCAACTGATATTCCTGAGAAAATGTATCCCGGTATGATTATTACTTACGAAGTAAAGCCTCTTTTAGGAATAAAGACTCCTTGGATGACGGAAATTACTCAGGTAAAAGAGTTGGAATTTTTTATTGATGAGCAAAGAGTTGGTCCTTATAAATTATGGCATCACCAACATTTTATTGAACCAATAAAAGGAGGTGTTTTAATGAGAGACATTGTTACTTACTCGCCACCTTTTGGATTTTTGGGGGCACTTGCAAATAAATTGATAATTAGAAAAAAACTAAATGAAATTTTTGACTACCGCACATTAGCTGTGAATAAAAAATTTGGACAGTATGAAAAATAACCTTTCAGAACTTGACATAAATAGGATAATTGAAATGGCTTGGGAAGACAGAACTCCTTTCGAAGCCATTGAATTTCAATTTAACACTACTGAAAGTGATGTAATCAAAATAATGAGAAATTCATTAAAGCGAAAAAGCTTTAATCTATGGAGAAAAAGAGTAAACAGTGGGGTAAGTCAAAAACATTTGAAAAAGAGAAATCCTGATATTGATCGATTTAAATGCACAAGACAAAGAACAATTTCTGGCAACAAAATCTCTAAAAGATAAATGAAATTTCCAACTGATTATAAATCAATAAAGAAAAAAATTCTAGAAATAGAACCGATTGAATATTGTAAATCTCGAAATTTCTTGGATGGGAAAGTAACTCATTTGTCTCCTTATATATCCCGAGGTGTTATCTCAACCAAACAAGTCTTTAATCACGTTATGACTTTAGGTTTTAAATCCTATCAAATAGAAAAACTATTGCAAGAATTAGCTTGGAGAGATTATTGGCAACAAACATGGGTTTATAAAGGAGATGAAATAGACCAAGACTTAAGGTCGGAGCAGGAAGGAGTAATCAATCAATCACTTTCTATCGCCATTTTACATGGTAAAACTGGGGTCTCTGCCATTGATAACGGGATAAATGAATTATATGGAACAGGTTATATGCACAACCACTTACGAATGTATACTGCAGCTATAGCTTGTAATTTTGGGAAAAACCACTGGAAATATCCTGCCAAATGGATGTATTATCATCTACTAGATGGAGATTGGGCAAGTAATGCATTAAGCTGGCAATGGGTGGCAGGAACGAACAGTAATAAACAATATATTGCGAATCAAACAAACATAAACAAGTATTGCAAAACAAATGATTCAGGCACTTTTTTAGATGTAAGCTACGAAGATTTAGCTAACCTTCAATTACCAAAAGAACTAGAAGAAACATCTGAGCCAAAACTAAATACGGAGTTGCCAAAACAAGGTGTGATTTCATTAAAAAAGGGATTATCAACTGCGTTTTATACTTATTACAACCTAGACCCAAATTGGAGAAGCGATCAAGATATCAATAGAATTCTCATCTTAGAACCCTCCTTTTTTAAAAAATATCCTGTAAGTGAAAAGTGTATTCAATTTGTATTAGATCTAACCAAAAACATAAAGGACTGCCAAATATATGTAGGTGAATTTTCTGATTTTAAAAATGAATTCGACTCAATTAACATCTATTTTAAAGAGCATCCAACAAACAAACATTTCCAAGGAATAGAGGATGATAGAGACTGGATAGTACCCGAAGTTAGAGGGGATTTTAAGTCGTTTTTTGCGTATTGGAAAAAATGCAAAAAATTACTATCTCTTTGATAAAACAAAAAATAAATATAGTTTGGCTGAAACGTGATTTAAGAACTCAAGATCACGGACCTCTTTTTTTTGCAGAAAAAGAGCCACTCCCCTACCTTATCCTTTTTTTGTACGAGCCCTCTCTTATTAATTACCTAGACACATCATTGCGGCATCTACAATTTTGCTATCATTCGGTAACAGAAATGAACGAGACACTTTCTTCAAAGAACAAAAGAGTAATACAATTGTATGGAGAAGCTGGAGAGATATTCACTTTCCTATTTAAAAAATATGAAGTAAATAAACTCTTTAGCTATAGAGAAAGTGGAATAAAAAAAACATGGATAAGGGATAAAGAAATAGCTAAATTCTGTAAACAGAATGATATAAAATGGATTGAATTCCAAAGAGATGCCGTTTTAAGAGGAATTCAAAATAGATTAGGTTGGGATAAATCCTGGTATGCAAAAATGAATACAGCTTGCATTCAAAATATATACAATAAAAAAGATAGCCTTGACTCAATCAATTCATTTTCTCTTCCCTTTGATTTTGAAAAATCAATGCAACACTATCCAAAAGAATTTCAGCCTGCTGGAGAGAGAAATGGTTGGAAATACTTGCAATCTTTTGTAAAAGATAGAGGTAAAAACTACAACAGAAATATTTCTAAACCAACTGAAAGCAGAGTATCATGTGGAAGACTTTCTCCTTTCATTTCTTGGGGTAACCTATCAATAAAGCAGGCTGCACAATTTGTGAAAGCACATGAAAATTACTCTAAAAATAAACGCCCCTTTGATGGTATGCTAACAAGATTAAAATGGCATTGTCATTTTATACAGAAATTTGAAGTCGAATGTGAGTACGAAACTAATTGTTTGAATCCAGGATATGAAACATTAGAACACGAGAATAATCTAGTATTTCTTGAAGCCTGGAAAAAAGGAAAAACTGGTTATCCTTTAGTAGATGCTTGCATGAGATGCGTGACTCAAACAGGATGGGTGAATTTTAGAATGAGAGCCATGTTAGTCTCATTTCTTTGTTTTAATTTAGATAATGATTGGCGAAATGGAGTTTATCATTTAGCTCACCAATTTTTGGATTACGAACCAGGGATTCATTATCCTCAGTTTCAGATGCAGGCAGGAACTACAGGAATTAACACAGTAAGAATGTACAACCCCATTAAACAATCTCAAGACCAAGATCCTGAGGGGGTATTTATAAAAAAATGGATTCCAGAACTAAAAGATTTTCCAAAAGAATTTATTCATGAACCCTGGAAGATGACTGAAATGGATCAAGTTTTTTGTGGAGTTATTTTAGGTGAAAATTATCCGAAGCAAATTGTCGAATTAAAAGAAACCGCCCGTGTCGCCCGGGAAAAGATCTGGGGACACAGGAAAACGAAAGAAGTAATAGAAAACAAACGAAGAATAATTACTCTTCATACAAGAAATAAATAAACAATATGTACTTTAATAAGAAAGATTTAGAAGAAATTGGAAATGTAAAACGATTGAACATAGTCAACTCAATTACTGGGATTAAACCCGCAAATTTAATCGGCACCATCTCTAAAGATAAAATATCTAATGTGGCTATCTTTAGTTCTGTAGTTCATTTGGGAAGTAATCCTGCTTTAATTGGTGTAATCGTAAGGCCTACAGGAGAAATTCCAAGAAATACTTATGAAAACATATTAGAAAATGGACAATACACCATTAATCATGTAGGAGAGGAATTTATTGAAAACTCCCATTATACATCAGCAAAATTTGATGCAAGCACTTCGGAGTTTGAGATTTGCAACTTAACTGAGGAATATTTAACTGATTTTGAAGCTCCTTTCGTAAAAGAAAGCGCCATAAAAATCGGATTAAGACACCTTGAAAGTATTCCGATTGAAAGTAATGGAACAATTTTAGTTATTGGAGAAGTAGAACATGTGATTATACCAGATAAAGCAATAAACAAAAAAGGATATATTGATTTGGAAAAAGCAAATACAACGGGAATATCTGGGCTAAACAGCTATTATAAGTTAGAAAAAATCACTTCATTTCCTTATGCTCGAGTAAGTGAAATACCTGACTTTAAAAACGAATAAAATTGAAAAAACAAAATCTTCCTACTAAAGTTTGCTTAGTTTGTAAACGACCATTTACTTGGAGAAAGAAATGGGAGAAAGTGTGGGATAATGTTAAGTATTGCAGTGAAAAATGCCGAAGAAACAAACCTAAAAATTCATGAATAGAGCCAATTTAATTTTTCCTCACCAGTTGCACTCAGACATTTCTTTGTTTGAGAATGGAGCAACAGTTTACTTAATTGAAGAGTATCTATTTTTTAGTCAGTATAAATTCCACAAGCAGAAAATAGCGTTTCATAGAGCTACTATGCAGTTTTACAAACAGCATTTAGAATCGAAAGGAATAAAAGTTGTGTACATTGATGCACAGAATGAATTATCAGATATCCGTAAGTTACTTCCTACTTTATCAACTTCTGGAGTTGATACCTTGTTCTTCATAAACCCAACTGATTATTATCTTGAAAAAAGACTAAACGAAGGCGCGAAACAGTTAGGATTGACAATAAACGAATCACCTAGCTTACTATTTATCAATTCCAAAGAAGAATTAAGTTCATTTTTTAAACCTACAAAAAAGAAGTTTTTCCAGACTAGTTTTTATAAAAAAGAACGAGTTAGGCTTAATATTTTAATGGATAAAGAAGGTAACCCTGAGGGAAGAAAATTAACTTTTGATGATGAGAATCGAAAGAAATATCCAACAAAGAAAACACCTCCTGCAATTCACTTTCCTCAGCAAACAGAATTTCATAAAGAAGCATTGAGTTACGTTTCTAATAACTTCAAAGACAATCCTGGAAAACTGAATATAGAGACTTATTACCCCGTTACCTTTGAACAAACAGAAACTTGGTTAAATCAATTTCTTGAAACTAGATTTCATGAGTTTGGAACCTATGAAGATGCAATTGTAAAAGAGGAAATCTTCTTGAATCACAGCATGCTTTCCCCTATGCTAAATATTGGATTTATTGAACCCGAATATATTGTAGATAAAGCAATTGATTTTGCAAAAAAAAACAATGTTCCACTTAATTCATTAGAAGGGTTTGTGAGGCAAATAATAGGCTGGAGAGAGTTTATGAGAGGAATGTATGTTGTTAAAGGCAGAGATTCTAGAATTAAAAATTATTGGGAATTTGACCGGAAAATTCCAGCTTCATTTTATAATGGAACAACAGGAATCACTCCCTTAGATGATACGATAAAAAAAGTGATAAAAACGGGTTACTGTCATCATATTGAGCGATTAATGGTATTGGGGAATTTTATGTTACTTTGCGAATTTGATCCAGACGAAGTGTACAAATGGTTCATGGAGTTATTTATAGACTCTTACGATTGGGTAATGGTTCCAAACGTTTATGGGATGAGTCAATTTGCGGATGGAGGCTTTTTTGCAACAAAACCCTATATCAGTGGGAGTAATTACGTTCTAAAAATGAGTAATTACAAAAAGGGAGAGGATTGGCAGAAAGTATGGGATGGGTTATTCTGGAGATTCATGCATGTTCATAGAGATTTCTTTCTTAAAAACCCTCGATTAGGAATGCTGGTAAGAAATTTTGACAATCAATCACCTGAAAAAAGGAATGGCCATCTTGAAGTAGCTGATAGATTTTTGGGAACCTTGAAAGCAAATTAAGAAGGAAATATTTTGAAGTATCGTCCAAAAAGATATAACTTCAATACTTATGAAAAAAATAATTTACTTTTCCTTGACTATAGTCTTCCTTTTTTCTTGTAAAAAAGAGACTAATTCATCATCCACAATTGATTGTGGTGGATTAACTGATACAAGACCGAATATCCTACTAATTATTGCAGATGACATGGGATTGGATGCTACTCCAGGCTATAATGTTGGAACAATAAAACCCAATGTACCAAACATTCAAAATATGATTAACCAAGGGGTTCGTTATAACAACTTTTGGTCTTATCCTGTTTGTACTCCAACAAGATCTAGTATGCTAACTGGAAAATATGGATTTAGAACCAATGTATTAAAAGTAGGTGATGTATTATCTACTTCTGAAACTTCTTTACAATCACATATAGATAATAATACTGGTAATAGATATGCACATGCTGTAATTGGAAAATGGCATTTATCTACTTCACCATCTCATCCTACAGACATAGGAGTTGGATATTATGCTGGATTACTCTCTGGAGCCGCCAAATCATATTCCAATTGGAACTTTACTGAAAATGGAGCTACATCAAATTCTACAGACTATATAACTACAAAAATTACAGACTTAGCTATTGATTGGGTAGATGACCAAACTAAACCTTGGTTCTTATGGCTTGCATACACGGCCCCACATTCGCCTTTTCATTTACCTCCAACTGTAATGCATTCTCAAGGAGCTTTACCTTCTGATTCAGCAAGTATTGCTGCAAATCCTTTGCCGTATTACATGGCTATGATAGAAGCTATGGATTATCAAATAGGAAGATTATTAGATTCTATGAGTCAAACTGAAAGAGATAATACAATTATCATTTTCATCGGGGATAACGGAACTCCTAATCAGGTTGTGCAAAGATACTCTTCGCAAAGGGCAAAAGGAAGTGTGTACAAAGGAGGAATTAATGTCCCTATGATTGTTTCGGGTAATGGAGTCAACAGAATAAACGAAACAGATGATGCCTTTGTTAGTACAGTAGATGTGTATGCCACTATTGCAGATTTAACTGGTACAGGAACTACTGATATAAATGACAGTAAAAGTTTCAAAAACACTTTTTCGGATCAAAACAAAGGAACAAGAAATTACATTTACTCTGAAGTTGGAAACAACTCAAATTCTAATACTGATTATACGATAAGAAATAACACTCACAAATACATCAGGTTTGATGATGGTACAGAAGCACTTTACAATTTATCAATTAATGAGTTTGAAAATCCAAATCTAATGGCACCTTCAAGACTTCCTCTTAGTACATCAGATAGTATAATAAAAGCAGAACTTGAAGCTGAAGTTGTAAGGATTAGGTTATAAAATTAAAGCGTATTTAATACCTGCTCTTTAATCTTCTCTAGTAAATCTTTCATTTCTACCACGATTTTTTGAATCTCTTGGTGATTGGCTTTAGATCCTAAAGTATTAACTTCTCTTCCTATTTCTTGAGAAATAAATCCTAGTTTTTTTCCTTCAGATTGTTCACTTTTTATTACCTCCAAAAAATAATCTAAATGTCCTTTTAGTCTCACTTTTTCTTCCGTTACATCATATTTCTCTATGAAATAAATAAGCTCTTGCTCAAATCTGTTGTTATCTATTTGTGGATTATCCAGCTTCTCTTCTAAGTTAGATTTTAGCCTTGCTTTTACCGTTTCAATGCGTTCTCCTTCGTATTGCTCCACTTCTTGCATTAACTCTGCTATTCTTGTAATATAACCAGAAAATTCATTGTGTAATATTTGTCCTTCTCTTTTTCTAAAATCTTCAAAATTCACAATAGCTTCTTGAATCATTAACTCTACAGCTTTCCATTCATCTTCGTCCAATTCTTCTCTTTCTTGACTATAAACCTCTGGCATTTTCATTGCCATTTCCATTAATTTCGAATCATCCTTTACTCCTAAAGAGTCTGATAAGGATTTTAAATCGTTAAAATAAGTGGTCACCACTTCGTGATTTATTTTGGTAGAATTTGATTTTGGTGGTAACTCCACATAAATAGAAAAGTCTACTTTCCCTCTCACTATCAATTTGGACAACATTTTATTCAGAGTCAGTTCGTTTTCTCTGTAAAAACTTGGTAGCCTAAGATTTAAATCGAAGTATTTACTATTAAGAGATTTCACTTCTATTGTTATCTTTTTGTCTTTGTATGTTCCGGTAGCTTTACCGTAACCTGTCATTGATTGAATCATAGTGCGTTCTATTTGTTATGCAAAGGTAAACTTAATTTAGTTAAATAAGAGAGTCTAATTGATTGCTTTTTTAGTTCTACTAGTAAGAAAAACTCCTGTAAAAATAAGAAGAGTGCATCCTATTTTTTGCCAAGTAATCTCCCCAAAATGATTACTATTTGAATCTCCCAATGCAATAAAAAAACCGATCAACATAGCAAATACCGGTTGTAAATAAATATAACTACTAGCAATGGTTGGAGATAATTGTTTCACTGCAAAAATATTAAACAAGTAAGTACAAAAGGTTGTAAACAAAATAATGAATCCTATTGCCAATAAAACAGTAGGAGGAAAATCCCAACTAAAATCATCCAAATCTTGAATCCCAAATGGTAATACTATAAAAAATGCAAAAAGAAACATGTAACTGATTACAGTAAGTGGTTTGTATTTATTTAATAAAGGCTTTACCAATACCAAATACAAAGAATAACTGGTCGCATTTCCTAGAATAAATAAATTTCCAAGTATTGAAGAATCTGTGTTACCGTTACTGCTCAAATAAATTAACAAAATAGCTCCAATAAGTCCTGAGGAGATTCCAATTACTTTATTGCTCGTAAGCTTGGTTTTAAGTATAAAAAAAGACAAAAGCGTAACAATTACAGGAGATGTAACCATTATTATAGCTGAATCTATAGGGGAAGTAATACTCAACCCCTGAAAAAATAATAACTGATTTAATGCAACTCCAAAAAAACCAGCTATGGCAATTTTTATGAGGTCTTTATTCTCAACTTTTTCTCTGATAAAAAACCGTAAAGACCAAAACATGAGGGTAGCTCCAAATATCCTTAACAAGATAAAAGTATTGGGTTTTAAATAATCAGGCATGACTATTTTTGCAATAAAATGACTACTTCCGTAAATTAGATTTACAGCCAATAAAGCCAAATGTGCAAGTAGATTTTTAGGCACCTAGTCTATTTTTTAAAGATTCAACCGTCTTTTTCGAATTCCCTATATAAATCTCGTTTTCATAAATAAAAACAGGCCTTTTCAAAAAAGTATACTCTCCCAAAATCATGGATTTCAGTTTTTCCTCTGTCCATTCTTGACCTCTGAATTCAGCTAATTTTCTTGCTCGTTTGTTTAGTAAACTTTCATAACTACCTGTCATACTATGCATATTCTCTAGTTGTTCAAGAGTAATTTTATCTTTTTTGATATCTTGCTTTTCCCATCCCTCAGAGATGTTAAGCTCTTTCATGATTCTTTGACAAGTATCGCAAGTAGATAAGTAATATGCTTTTTTCATAGTTTTTTAAGGATGTTATAGTTTGGTTAATCTGGTCAATTACTCCTTTTTATTCTCGAATTAAGGCTTCCTGACTTTCCTTAAATGGAGCGGTCATTTATCTTTTTTTTAAAAAATAGATCTAATAATTAAACACTTTTTTCCACTTGAGAAATATACTTCCACAATAAATCTTTCAGTTCTGTAATTCCTTGTTGAGCTACGGCTGAAATAAATACAGTTTCAATTCCTTGAGGTAATTCTGCTCTTATTTCCTCTTTCAATTCATCATCCAACATGTCAGATTTTGTAATTGCAAGCACTCTGTCCTTATCTAATAATTCTGAGTTATAAGTTCCTAACTCATTCATCAAAATATCAAATTCTTTTTGAATATCCTTGCTATCTGCAGGAACCATAAACAACAACAATGCGTTTCGTTCAATGTGACGTAAAAATCTATGCCCTAGTCCTTTTCCTTCGTTTGCTCCTTCAATAATTCCAGGTATATCTGCCATCACAAATGACTTGTGATTTCTGTATTCTACAATTCCTAAGTTTGGAACTAAAGTCGTAAACTCATAATTGGCAATTTTTGGTTTTGCAGCAGAAACTACCGAAAGTAATGTAGATTTACCTGCGTTAGGAAACCCTACCAAACCAACATCTGCAAGGACTTTAAGTTCTAGTATTTTCCATTCCTCTTTTCCAAGTTCACCAGGCTGAGCGTATCTCGGAGATTGATTGGTAGGAGATTTAAAATGATCATTCCCTCTTCCTCCCTTTCCTCCTTTGGTCAAAATAACCTCTTGTCCGTGCTCCGTAATCTCAAACAAAACTTTTTCTGTTTCGCCATCTTTTATCAAAGTTCCCAAAGGCACTTCCACAATTTTATCTTCTCCTTCGGATCCAGTTTGATGCTTACCTCTTCCCACATCTCCATGCCCAGCAATTACGTGGCGAGAAAATTTAAGGTGAATTAAAGTCCATAGTTGGCTACTTCCTCTCAAAATAACATGACCACCTCTTCCTCCATCACCTCCATCTGGCCCTCCTTTTGCAGTAATTTTATCTCTGTAAAAATGTGCACTTCCTGCACCACCTTTACCAGATCGGCAACAGATTTTAACGTAATCTATGAAATTTGACTTTGACACTTTTGTTTAGTTTTTTACAAAACTAATAGAATTACGAATGATTAATTGCGAATTGCGAATTATTTATGATTTTGAACTTCTTTTATTGGTTTTTAGAAGAAATTTAACATTGAATCGTTTTAAGGAATTAAAATCATGTTTTTTTATTCATAATTCGTAATACTTATAGTTCAGTCTGAACTCCTCCCCAAGTAGGACAAGTATTGCATTTCTTTTTTTTCTTAGTAACACATGAAGAACAAGCAACAATTAATGCTGCTGCAAAAAATAATTTTATTAATCGTTCTTTTTTCATTATTGTGTTTTTTAAACTTATCAAACCCTGATTGGTTATAAGTAAACGGTAAAAAGGCCTTGCCTATTTTGATAGAAACTAAAATTAAGGCTATTTTTATATCTTAAAGATAAGACAATTGAATTTATTTGAACATATCGGTCGATTTATTTTGATGATTGGACAAGCTTTTAAAAAGCCTGAAAAATGGTCTGTGCTTAGAAAAAACTTCATCATAGAGATTAATACTATAGGGATTAGCTCCTTAAGTATTGTTGCTTTACTCTCTCTTTTTATGGGAGCAGTAATGGTAATTCAAACTGCCTCAAATATTGATTCTCCTTTGATTCCTGCCTATACCGTTGGGTTTGCTACTCGCCAATCTATGATTCTCGAGTTTTCATCTACTATGATTTGCTTAATCTTAGCAGGGAAAGTAGGATCTAACATTGCTTCAGAGGTTGGAACAATGAGACTTACAGAGCAAATTGATGCCCTAGAAGTTATGGGAGTAAACTCCATTAACCATTTGGTTTTACCAAAAATTCTCGCTTCCCTTTTTATCTTTCCATTTATAGTATTAATAAGTATGGGGCTAGGTCTTATTGGCGGAGGACTAATTGGTACTCAAGCAGGTATTATAACTTTAGAAAAGTACATCATGGGGCTCCAGTATTACTTCGACCCCTTTAGTATTACTTATTCTTTGATAAAAACGCTCTTTTTTGCCTTTTTTATTGCTACTATTCCTTCCTATTTTGGATATTATGTAAACCCAAGTGGTGGAGCTTTAGAAGTCGGGAAATCTGGAACAAAATCGGTTGTTGCTAGTAGTATGGTTATACTGCTTATCAATCTTATAATCACTTATTTCTTATTGTTATAACTATGAGTATTATTGTAAATAACGTAATAAAAGGATTTAGCGGAACCGAAATTATAAAAGATATTTCGTTTGAATTTGAAAAAGGAAAGACTAACCTCATCATTGGGCAAAGTGGATCTGGAAAATCAGTGCTTACCAAATGCATTGTTGGTTTGTATGAAGTAGATTCTGGAGAGGTAATTTATGGAGGGGAGAACTTCTCTGCCATGAATAAATCAGAAAGAAAAAAAATCAGAACCCAAATTGGAATGCTATTTCAAGGAAGTGCCTTGTTTGATTCTTACAGTGTAGAACAAAATGTTATGTTTCCTCTCACCATGTTCACAGACATGAGTAAAGAAGAGATGCTGGAAAGAGTAAATTTTTGCCTGGAAAGAGTAGAATTAGAGAACAAAAACCACTTATTCCCCTCAGAAATTAGTGGAGGAATGCAAAAAAGAGTTGCTATTGCTAGAGCAATTGCTCTTAATCCACAATACCTTTTTTGTGATGAACCAAACTCGGGGTTAGACCCAAAAACATCTATCGTAATTGATAATTTGATTCATGACCTTACGAAAGAATATGACATGACAACTGTCGTAATTACTCACGACATGAACTCGGTAATGGAGATTGGGGAGAATATCCTGTACATTCACGAAGGTGAAAATTGGTGGACTGGCGACAACCATTCTATTGTAACTACGAACAATCAAGAAATTGGTGATTTTGTTTATGCTTCAGAATTTATGAAGCAATTGAGGGGGAAGTTGATCTAATTAACACTAGGTTCTATTAAGAAATAGTACCTCTTAGTTAAACAAATAATTATCACACCTTATTCCCTTGAGGAGATAAAAGGATAATAAAAATTATATCGTCAAAGATTAAACTAAAGCAATAAACTATGTTAAACACTTTATTCCTACAAGCCTCTAAAGTATCTAAACCCGAACTTTTTGGAATTGAAATCTTTAATGATGACTTCTATAAACTAGTAGTTCTTTTTGGGCTTAATTTATTAATCACAACCATAATTGCACGCTTAATTTATTACCCATTCAATGGAAAGAAAAAACAATTCTTGTTTGCTTATCTATTGATTGCCTCTGTAGTATTTTTCCTCTGTTTTGCTCTTAAAGCATTCAAATTTAATACAGGAGTTGCAATTGGATTATTTGCTCTCTTAGGAATTATTCGCTTTCGTACAGATCCTATCCCTATCAAAGACATGAGTTACTTGTTTGTATTTATTGGACTTTCTATGATTAATGCTTTTTCTAAAAAAATGAGTGTTTACGAAATCGTATTTATCAATACGGCAGCAATTACGATTCTTTATTTTATGGAGTTGTTTTTGAAAGGAAAAACAATTACTAAACCTTCTTCTATGGAATTGGTATATGGTAATATTGCCAAAACAAATCCCGAAAGACGAGAAGAACTACTTGCTGAATTAACCACACAAACTGGATTGAAAATAGAAAGAGTGAAAATTGGAAAAATGAATCTTAAAACCCAAGAAGTGGAGATTAAGATTTATTATAAAAACTAAATAGTTCTACTTAATTTTCTTGTATTTATCGACTTAAATTTTCTTTTAGTGCTTTTTTTAGCCAAGTTTATTTCATGAAACCTTTTCTCGCAATATTACTTTTAACATTAATCTTGTTTTCTTGTAAAAAAGAGAAATTAGAAGGCAATTATTCTAAATTAATAGGAGAATGGAAAGAAATATTTTCAACTGATCACAGAACTAGTGGTTGTAAGCTCGAAGTTTTTGATACTACAAATCCTCCGAAGATTACATTCAAAAAAAATGGTAAAATCTTCGTAAAAAAAAATGATGAAGAAGAAAAGTTTCTTATTCGTTTAGAGGAGGCAGAGGAGTATCCACCTAATAGAAAACTCTATTTTTCTTGCCCTCAAACAATAGATACAATGGCAAATTATTTCTTATTTTCTGCTGAAATATCACAAAGATATAGTACCAAAAAAACATAAGACATTTTTTTTGTTAATGAAAATAAAATGGCAATTACTTCATATAGTAATGAAATATTTTCATCTCCTCCTTGTGAAAACTGTGGTACATATGTTAAACACATTTTTGAAAAAGTAAACTAAACAAAAACCCCCTTCTGTCAACAACAACAGAAGGGGTTTTTTTTAATAAACAACAAGGTTAATCTCTCTTAACCCACTAAGTATTTCTTTACCAACATCGAAATAATTTTACCGTCAGCTTTTCCAGCCAATTGGCCCATTGCTGCTCCCATTACTTTCCCCATGTCTGCAGGAGAAGATGCGCCAGTTTTAGCTATGATACTTTTTACTACCTCTCCTATTTCCTCTTCGCTCATTTGAGCCGGTAAATAAGCTTCTATTACACCTGCCTGAAAAACTTCGTCTTCCAATAAATCTGGGCGATTTTGTTCTTCGTAAAGAGCCGCAGCATCTTTTCTTTGCTTGTGTAACTTCTGTAGTATTTTCATCTCAGCTTCTTCACTCACTTCTCCACTTCCATCTTTGGAAGCTTCCAATAGCAAAGCTGATTTTATTGCTCTCAAAGCAGCTAATTTTTCCTTTTCACGGGCTTTCATAGCGTTTTTAATATCTGTATTTATCGTTTCTGTTAAACTCATAATTTTAGTTTATTAGCCAAATAGGCAATAGTTATTAGTTTTATCCTTACGAATTAATTACTTTTCTCTACTGACCTAATAAAGGCGTTAATTATTTTATTTTCTTCGACAATTAAGTCACTCATTTTATCAAATTTACTTTGATTTACAAAGTCCAACTCCTTTGCAATTATCAATTGAGTTTCTAACTCTAACAAAGAGCCTCTTGCAATTCTTATAAACTGCAAATAACTCTTGGTAGATTTTCTTCCATAGCCTTCAGCAATATTTGACGGAACAGAAACAGAAGATCTTTTTATCTGACTCTGTAACCCGAAAATTTCGTCTTTAGGAAAATCTTGACATATTTTATAAGTGAATTTCACCAACTCAATTCCCTTTTACCAGATCAACAAATCTTTATATGTCTTAATATTTCCCAAGTCGTTTTTTTCTATTGCCTAATAACTATTTACTCTTGCCTTCTCTAATCCACATTATCATGTAAAAACGAATTGTTACTCTTAATCGAACCAGAAGTTTTACCATCTTGTCCTTCTTCTTCACTCAAAGTAAATCTAGACACTTCACTTTCTGAGGAATGAGGAGTATCTTCTAATTTAATTTTTCTACGGATGTAAGCTGGCTCATTTTCCAATTCGGATAATCCAAATGGAGTTCTCAGCTTCATACTCAGTTCTTGAATTCTCTCTCTTCTTCCTTCGTTAATTTGTTGTTGTTCCTCCTTAGAAACTCTTTCTACTGTTGTAGTTTCTGGAGTTTTTGCAATTTCATTTACTGGAGATTCTTCTTCCAAATCATCTTCTAAGTAATGAATTATTTTCTCTTCTTTCTTTAGCTCTTCCATTACAACCGGCAAAGGCTTTGGAGTTTCCTTTTTTAATTCAAGTGGTTGTGTGTTTTCAAAATTGAAAGTAGCTTGTTCTTCTTTCATGATACTTTCCATGTTCAACTCTTCATCTAAATCATTCAATGGTTCTTGAATTTCCTGAACCGTTTCAGATTTTAAATAAGGCATTACCGCCTCATTATCTAGAGTTGGCTCCACTTTAGTTTCAAAACTCTGAGTAGGCGAAGTAATAGGTTTAGAAATCATAGTTGTTTCATCCGTTCCTAAGTCCAAATATTTCTTTTTCGGTTCTTCTGGAGTAACTCCTGTATCTACTGTAGAATTAGATTGAAATCCTGTTGCAATTACAGTAACACATACTTTATCTCCTAAAGTTTCGTCATAACCTTGACCCATAATCATTTCGGCAGATCCACCTGCAGCATCTACAATGAAGTCAGTGATTTCACTCATTTCATCCATAGTAAGTTCCACATCACCAAAAGTAATGTTCAACAATACTTGTTTAGCTCCATTGATGTCATTATCGTTCAATAATGGAGAAGACAATGCTTGTTCAGCAGCTTCAATTGCTCTGTTTTCACCTTCGGCAGAAGCCGTTCCCATAATAGCAACTCCACTGTCTTTCATTACCGTATTTACATCATTTAAATCCACATTTATGAATCCAATTTTAGAAATAACTTCAGCAATTCCTTTGGCAGCAGATGCCAAAACTTGATCAGCTTGTGCATAAGCATTTCTTATTGTCAAGTTTCCATACATGTCTCTTAATTTCTCATTATTGATAATTAAAAGTGTATCCACAGAGTCCCTCATTTCTTTGATTCCTGCTTCCGCTTGCTCTTTTCTTCTTTTTCCTTCGAAACTAAATGGAACAGTTACAATTCCTACTGTAAGAATCCCCATATCTTTTGCGATTTTTGCAACTACAGGTCCAGCTCCAGTTCCAGTTCCACCTCCCATTCCGGCAGTGATAAATACCATGTTGGTATTATCAGAAAGGTATTCCTTAATTTCATCAATATTTTCGATTGCAGCATTTCTTCCCACATCTGGTATAGATCCTGCTCCTCGTCCTCCTGTTAGAGTTACCCCTAATTGAATTTTTGTGGGTACGCTACTTACTTCTAAGGCTTGGCTATCAGTGTTACACACGATAAAATCGACATCCTTAATCCCCAGTTCGTACATGTGGTTAACGGCATTACTACCTCCACCTCCAACACCTATCACTTTGATGATGTTAGTTTTGTTGTTGTTTGGCATGTTAAATTCCATATCTGTTGGTTTTTGTTGTTTAGTCTTGTTGTTTAACTCTTATTTTATTTCTTCATCAAAAAATCGTTTGATTTTATCAAAGAAATTTGGCTTCATGAATGAAGTGTCTCTTTTTACAGTATCTGTTTTTGGCTCTGCTCTTTGAGTTTCATATCCTTTCATTACAAGTCCAATACCTGTTGCAAATAATGGGCTCGTTATATCGTCTTGAGCCCCTTTACTCACGTGCTCATTTGGATAACCTACTCTACTATTCATTCCTGTTACGTACTCAAATAATTGAGAAAGATATTTCAACTGAGAACCACCTCCTGTGATTACAACTCCACCTATTAACTTTTTCTCAAATCCTGAATTTTTAATTTCAAAATGGATGTGTTCAATAATCTCTTCCATTCTTGCTTGGATGATGTTAGAAAGATTCTTGATAGAAATTTCTTTCGGCTCTCTTCCTCTCAATCCAGGGATACATACTATCTCATTTTCTTGACTCTTGTTTGCAAAAGCAGTCCCGTATTTTTGTTTCAGCAATTCTGCCTGACGTTTCATGATAGTTGTTCCTTCTTTGATATCATCTGTAATTACATTTCCTCCGAATGGAATAACGGCTGTATGCCTGATGATTCCTTCGTGAAAAATTGCGATATCTGTCGTACCACCTCCAATATCAACCAAAGCAACTCCAGCTTCTTTTTCCTCTTGACTCAATACCGCTTCGGCAGATGCCAATGGTTCCAAAATAATATCTGCAACTTCTAACCCTGCTTTTTCTACACACCTGTAGATGTTTTTACCAGCAGCAATTTGTCCTGTAATAATATGGAAATTTGCTTCCAACTGAACTCCTGCCATTCCGATTGGATCTAAAATTCCTTGCTCTCTATCCACAATGTAATCTTGTGGTAAAACATGAATAATTTCTTCTCCTGGCATCATCACCAATTTGTACATATCATCTACCAAAGTATTGATGTCTTCTTGAGAAATTTCATCTTCATGACTTTTTCTAGTAATCATTCCTCTGTGTTGTAAACTCTTGATATGCTGACCTGCAATACCTACGTTTACCACTTTAATCTCTACACCAGATTTAAGCTCAGCTTGTTCTACTGCAGCTTTAATTGATTGTACAGTTTTTTCGATATTAGCAACCACACCTCTCGTAACTCCAAGAGATTCTGATTTACCCATACCAATCACTTCAATTTTTCCGTGTTCGTTTTTTCTTCCTACGATACAAGCAATCTTAGTTGTACCAATGTCTAATCCTACAATGATTTCTGATGTGTCCATATTATTTATTTTTTTTGCAAACTATTTGGTTATTGAATTTTAGGTTAATGGTCTTATATAAATTTAAATTAGTTGGGTTAATCCCTTCTTTGTAAAACAAAATCAATTTCTTGAATTTTGCATCTACATCCTCTACTTTCCCAAATATTATTTCTTGGTTTCCCACCTTAGGAATCAAGATTACCTCTTTGTTTCTCTTGACATAGATTTGCTCAATTTGAGCTTTCAAAAATTTGTCTTTTTCTATGTAGGCTGCCAATTCGTAAAGCTCATCTATTAGAGTCAATCCCTTCAATGAATCATTGTGGGTAATCGCCTCTATATTCTCTCCTACTTTTAAATTCAAATGCCCATTTATTACTAAAACTCTTGCTGTGTAAAAATCGGAAACTTGCATGGTTTTTCCATTGTCATCCAAATACACTGAATATCCATTTCTATTAAATACTCTCGCAATTGGTTTTCTTTGCTCTACTTTTATTTCTAAAGTTCCGTTCATGTTTTTGAACACATCCACCCTTTCAATACTAGAAATACTGAGTAGCTTTCTCTCTAATTTCTTAGTGTCAATATCTTTAAATTTATCTTGCCCTACTTTGAATCCAATGCTTTTCAAAATCCCATCTAATCTTGCCGGAGTAACAAAGTGATTTCCTGACAACATATCAATACTATATTTCACTTCAACACATACTTTTTCCTTCTTTTTCTCATAAGTAAAACTCAACAGCAGGAGCACTCCTATTACAAATAGGGCCCAAATAGTTATGTTAATTAATCTTCTCATTGCTGAATTAACTTCTCTCTTATTGGAGCTACTAATGTGTTGATATCACCTGCTCCTATTGTCAGTAATACCTCTAATTTATTTCTATCCAAAGATCCAATTACTGTTTCTTTTGTCTCTTTTCTTTTGTTACTGCTCGTTACTTTATTCAATAAAAACTCTGCATCAACTCCATTCATAGGAAGCTCTCTTGCTGCATAAACATCCAATACAATCACTTCATCTAATTGGCTCAATTCAATTGCAAAATCATCTGCAAAATCTTTTGTCCTTGAGAATAAATGAGGTTGAAAAATTCCAGTTATTTTCTTAGCTGGATACAACTCTTTTACCGAACTCACTAACGCTTTTATCTCGGTTGGATGATGCGCATAATCATCAATAAAAATCAAGTCACTTTGTTTTATCTGGTATTCAAACCTTCTTTTTACTCCTTTGTATTCTTCCAGTCCTTTTTTAATCTCTTTATCTTCCAACCCTATTTCTTGACAGACTGCAATGGTTGCCATGGCATTTTCTATATTGTGTAATCCACTTATTCCAAGTTTTATGCTCTTAATAACTCCTTTTGGAGTCACTGCATCAAACATGAAATTTCCATTATCCACTGTAATGTTTTTCGTGTAATAGTTTGAATTTTCATTGTTCAAAGAATACTTCTCTTTGTTCTTGAATTTCAAAGAAACTTCTTCTTGTAAAAACACTTTCCCACTTAGATTTACCTTATTTACAAAATCTTGAAACGATTTATTCAAAGAGTCTGAGTCGCCATAAATATCCAAATGATCTGCATCTGTAGAAGTTACAACTGCAATATTGGGAACTAGAGTTAAGAAAGAACGATCGTATTCGTCTGCTTCTACAACAACCCAGTCTGAAGAAGAGTCCAACACAATATTAGAATTGTAGTTGGTTAAAATTCCTCCTAAAAATGCATTGCACTTCAATTTAGATTTTTCCATCACTACAGCAATCATAGAAGATGTAGTTGTTTTTCCATGCGTTCCTGCTACAGCAATTGTCTTGAAGCTTTTGGTAATCATACCCAACACTTCGGCCCTTTTCATTAAAGCAAACCCATTTTCTTTGAAATAATTGAACATCTCACTACTCTCAGGAATAGCTGGTGTATAAATCACCAATGTATTTTCCTTGTCTTGTTTTATATTATCAGGAATTACAAATACATCATCCAAGTAAGAAATTATCATCCCATTGGATTCCATTTCTTGTGTGAGCGCAGTAGAAGTCAAGTCATATCCAAACACAGAAATAGCTTTAGAGTTGAAATAGCGTGCTAATGCACTCATTCCAATCCCACCTATTCCAATGAAATAAACGGTATGTACTTGATTTAGATTCATTTTATTGTTCTTTTTCTTTTTAATCTGGTTACTTATTCTCTCTTAGGCTTTAACTGTAATTTATCTTGAGCCAAGCCCGAAATGTCCTATTCTATATTAATCAATTTAATCACTTCGTTTGCTATAGCCTCAGCTGCATTTGGTCTTCCAAAACCAATAATATTTACGCTTAGTTTTATTAATTTATTTTCATTGTTCATTAACTCCATAATCTCTTTTCCTAGAGTTTCTGGAGCATCTGCATCTTTCACTAATACGGCTGCATTGTGATTAACAAGTGCCATTGCATTCTTAGTTTGGTGGTCTTCACTCACGTTAGGAGAAGGAATCAAAATAATGGGTTTACCTACCAAACATAATTCTGAGATAGACAATGCTCCTGCTCTAGAAACAACTAAGTCTGCCGAAGCATACGCTAAATCCATTTCGTATATGAAATCGTATACTTTTATATTTTCAAATCCTTTTTCTTTCACAAAAGACTTCATGTCTTCGCAGTAGGATTTACCTGTTTGCCATAACACTTGAACTCCATTCTCATTCAACAATTCAACAGTATTTTTAATACTATTATTTACAGTTCTTGCTCCCAAACTTCCACCTATCACTAACAGAGTTTTTTTACCCTGCTCTAGCCCAAAATGAGCCAATCCTCTCTCTTTTTTCCCTTCTATATTTAATATCTCTTTACGCACAGGATTTCCTGTAAAAACAATTTTTCTTTCATCAAAAAACCGTTCCATGTTATCGTAAGCCACACATATTTTCTTCGCCTTTCTTGCCAATAGTTTATTGGTAATTCCAGGGTAAGAGTTTTGCTCTTGCAGTAAAGTTGGCACTCCCTGTTTTCCTGCTTGCCTTAACAAAGGTCCACTTGCATAGCCTCCCACTCCAATCGCTACATCTGGATTAAAATCCTTTACAATTTGCTTTGCTTTTTTCAAACTTTTAAATAACTTGAATGGAAAAGAAAGGTTCTTTACTGTTAGTTTTCTTTGAAGTCCTGCGATATCTAATCCAATAATTTCATAGCCTGCTTTTGGCACCTTCTCCATTTCCATTTTACCGTTAGCACCCACAAAAAGAATTTCAGCATTGGGCTGTTTCTCTTTTATTGCATGCGCAATAGCAATGGCAGGATAAATATGTCCTCCGGTTCCTCCTCCTGATATGATAAATTTATTAGCTTGCATAATCTGCTTTCTTTTTATCTGGTTCGTTTGTAACTATATCTTTACTTACACTCAAAATCAAGGCTAATGAAATAGAAGTAAACAAAATTGAAGTTCCTCCCATACTTATCATTGGCAATGGTTGGCCTGTAACAGGAAGTAGATTTACACTTACTCCCATATTTAAAAACGCCTGAAATACAATACTAAATCCTAATCCAAATGCCAAGTAGGATCCAAAATCACTCTTGGAGGTTTTGGCTATCACAATGACTCGATAGAGTATTATTAAATACAACAATATTAAGGTCAGCCCTCCTAAAATAGATCCATATTCTTCTATGAAAATGGCAAATATAAAATCGGCCCAAGCGGAGGGTAAAATATTTTTTACTGTGCTTTTACTAGGGCCCGTTCCCTGTAAACCTCCTAGTGCAATTCCTGCTTTTGCAATGTCCGTTTGATAATTTTTATCTGCTGCATTTTCAGTCTCGTCTCCTTTTACAAAAGAGGAAATTCTTGAGGTCCAAGTTGGAACTCTTGGTAACATTTTTGGAAATACTGTTCCTAATAGCAGTAATAACGAAAATCCAATAATTGCTAATCCAAATATTGCCCCTATGTGTTTTATGGATACATTAGAAACGAAAACCAATACCATTGAAACTGCAAATAACATAAGTGCTGTAGATAAATCGGCAGGTAAAATAAGCCCGCAAATAAGTGCGATTGGCAACATTATTTTTATAACTAAAACTTTAAAAACCTTTAACTGTTCTTTATTTACTGACAACTGCCTTGCGAGATAAACTATTAATGAAATCTTAGCCATATCGGACGGTTGAAAACCAAACAACCACCTTGATGCAGCTTTTCCTCCATTTGGCATCACCAACACCAACATTAAAAGAATAACTGATATTATAATTCCTATTTGAGATAAACGTGAGAAATAATTTATCTTAAACTTATGAATGTAAATCATGAGTAAAAATCCACCCCCGAGAATTAATGCATGTTTAAGAATATAAGCTTCTGTATTTCCATCTCTAAACTTATAAGACAACTGCGAAGTTGAACTGTACACGATTAGCAATGAAAAGAGAGATAACAATATTGTTATCACCCAAATCACCTTATCTCCGGTTAGATATTTGCTAAAAATGTTACTCATTTTTTTTGTTACTTCAGGTTATTCTCGTTTTAATTTGTTATAAGTTGCTCGTTTCTGGTCTAATTAGTTCGCTTTATTCTTCATTGCTCTTATCTCTTTATTCTTAAAACAATTTCATCTCTTTTCCCTATAATGCTCTTACAGCTTTTCTAAATTCTAATCCTCTGTCTTCGTAGTTTTCGAATAAATCGAAACTAGCACATCCTGGCGATAGTAATACCAATTCATCTTTTTCTGCAAGCTTATAACTCAATTTCACAGCTTCTTCAGCAGAGGATGTTTCGTATACGTTAACCACATCTCCAAATGCTGCTACAAGCTTTGAGTTATCAACTCCCATGCATACTAAAGCTTTTACTTTGTGTTTAACCAATTCAAGTAATTCTTCGTAGTCATTTCCTTTATCTACACCTCCTGCAATCCATACAATAGGTTTGTTAATGCTTTCTAATGCAAACCATACAGCATTTACATTTGTCGCTTTAGAATCATTGATGAATTCAATTCCATTCACATAGCATATATGCTCTAATCTGTGTGCTACATTTTGAAAATCTGTAAGGCTTTCTCTTACAATTTCTTTTCTCAAGTCAAGAACTTTGGAAGCAATTCCGGCAGCCATTGAGTTGTAAATATTATGCTTTCCGTTTAACGCTAAATCGTGTATTGACATAGTTTGGGGTTGGTTTTTGGTGTTAAATACTATTTCTTCTTTCTCGTTTAAAAAAGCTCCTTCGCTTACCTCCTCTTTGATAGAAAACGGCAATTGCTTAGCCGCTAAATCGTAATTTGCAAATGCATCTGTTATCGCTTTATCATCTTTGCAGTAAATGAAAAAGTCTTCTTTCGTTTGGTTATCAGTTATCTTAAATTTTGAATGAACGTAGTTCTCAAACTTATAATCATACCTGTCTAAATGGTCTGGAGTAATGTTCAAAAGAATAGCAATGTCTGCTTTGAATTTCTTTATTCCATCCAATTGAAAACTGCTCAACTCCAATATATAATAATCGTAGTCTTCATTCGCAACTTGCAAAGCAAAACTATCGCCTACATTTCCTGCTATTCCTACATTAAGTCCAGCTTTCTTAAGAATATGATGAGTCAATAGAGTAGTTGTTGTCTTTCCATTAGAACCAGTAATACAAATCAACTTTGCTTTAGTAAATCTGCTTCCAAACTCAATCTCTGAAATCACTGGAATAGACTTTTCTAATGCTTTTTGTACCACCTCAACTTTATCTGGGATTCCAGGACTCTTTATTATTTCACTAGCCTTCAAAATTCTTTCTAGCGTGTGAGCTCCTTCCTCCCATTCTATATTTTCTTTTTCTAATACAGCTTTATACTCTTCTTTTATTTTTCCAAAATCTGATACAAAAACATCAAAACCTTGCTTTTTTGCAAGCACAGCTGCCCCAACCCCGCTTTCGCCAGATCCAAGTATTGCTATGTTTTTGTTTTTGCTCATTCTTAGTTTTATTCTTGTCTTATCTTAATTTCAATGTTACAATCGTTACAATCGCCAACATTATTCCTACTATCCAAAACCTAGATACAATCTTAGATTCGTGCATTCCTTTCTTTTGGTAATGGTGATGAAGTGGCGCCATTAAAAACACTCTTTTTCCTTCTCCTGTTCTCTTTTTTGTATATTTGAAATAAGCTACCTGAATCATTACCGATAAATTTTCTGCTAAGAAGATTCCACACAACACAGGAATTAATAATTCCTTTCTTATTGCTATGGCAAATACTGCTATAATTCCTCCGATTGCCAAACTTCCTGTATCTCCCATAAAAACTTGAGCTGGATAAGCATTGTACCACAAGAAACCTATACAAGCTCCTACAAATGCACTGATGAAAATTACTAACTCACCTGAGTTTGGAATAAACATAACATTGAGGTAATCGGAAAAAATAATATTCCCTGAAACATAGGCAAGAATCGCTAGTGTAACTCCAACAATCGCAGAAGTTCCTGTGGCTAATCCATCAATTCCATCTGTCATATTTGCTCCATTTGAGACGGCCGTTACAATCACAATAACTGCTGGAACAAATATTAACCAAGCCCATTTAGCTCTTCCATCATTATCCATCCATCCCAAGAACCATTGGTAGTTGAATTCATTGTTCTTTACAAAAGGAAGAGTAGTTTTTGTTGAATGAGATTCAACCCAAGAAAATGTGGCTGTAGAATCATTATCAGCTCTTACACTTACATAATCATCCCCCAATTTCTCTACAAAACCTGCTAGTACTTTATTCTCTACTTTCTCTTTTATCGTTACATTATCATTAAAAAACAAGATTAATGCAATAACTAACCCAACTAAAATCTGTCCTACAATCTTAAATTTCCCTGCAAGCCCTGCTTTGTTCTTTTTAAATACTTTGATGTAATCATCAATAAAACCGATTGCACCCAGTCCAACAGTCGTGATAAGCATGATAATGATGTAAATATTATCAAGTTTTGCAAATAGTAAAGTAGGAATAAGAATGGCTGCAATAATGATAAGTCCACCCATTGTTGGTGTTCCTGCTTTTTCCACCTGTCCTTCAAGTCCTAAATCTCTGATGGATTCACCCACTTGTTTCTTTCTTAAAACTTCTATTAATTTTTTTCCAAAAACCAAAGAAACGATAAGAGAGGTGACAATTGCCAATGCTGCTCTAAACGAAATATAATTGAATAACCCTGCTCCTGGAAAATCAATTTCTTGTAAATATGTGAATAAGTAGTATAACATTATTTATCTAGGATTTTAAGAGTTTCTGTTAATATTTCTAGGTCATCAAAAGGGAATCGTTCTCCGTTTATTTCTTGGTAATTTTCGTGTCCTTTCCCTGCTACTAAAATGATATCATTCTCCTCAGCCAAAGCTGAAGCAGTTTTTATTGCTTCTTTTCTATCTGTTATTGTAATCGTTTTTTTGTAATCAATTGGCTCTACCCCTTTTTGCATTTCTTCAAGGATAGTAACTGGATTTTCTGTTCTTGGATTATCTGAAGTAAGGATTACCTTATCACTTAATTTACAAGCGATATTTGCCATAATTGATCTTTTTGTTTTATCTCTATCCCCTCCACAACCCACAACTGTTATCACTTTTTCGTTTCCAGTTCTGATGTTCGCTATTGTTTTCAATACATTTTTTAATGCATCTGGCGTATGAGCATAATCAACTATTGCTACAATATTTTTGGTAGTTCTCATGTATTCAAACCTTCCTTCTACATTATTTAATGCACTGATCTGTGTCAACACTTCCAATTCATCTTCTAACAATTGCAATGCAACTGCATAAACCGAGAGAATGTTATAAGCATTGAAATCGCCAATCAACTTTACCCACAAATCTTTGTCATTGATTTTTAATTGCAATCCTGTAAATTGATTTTCAATAATTTTTGCTTTGAAATCTGCATCTCCTTTTATTGCCAAAGTCAAAACTTCTGCTTTGGTGTTTTGCATCATTACCATTCCGTTCTTATCGTCTAAGTTTGTAATAGCAAAAGCATCTGACGATAATCCATCAAAGAATTTTTTCTTTACATCAATGTATTCTTTAAATGTTTTGTGGTAATCTAAATGATCGTGAGTAATGTTTGTAAAAACACCTCCGGTAAAATCAATTCCATTTATTCTTCCCTGGTGAATTGCATGTGAACTCACTTCCATGAAACAGAAGTCACATTTCTCTTCCACCATTTGAGCAAATAATTCATTCAGCCTTATTGCATCTGGTGTAGTATGTGTCGCTTTTATTTCTTTCTCTCCTATTCTGTAAACTACCGTAGAAATTAATCCCACTTTGTAGCCTAAGTTGGTAAACAATTCAAATAATAAAGAAGTCGTAGTAGTTTTACCGTTTGTTCCGGTAACTCCGACTAGCTTTAATTTATTAGATGGGTTTTCATAAAAGTTAGAAGCAATTTGACCTAAAGATTCTCCAGAGTTTTCAACTTCAATGTAGGTAACTCCAGAGATAATGTTATCGGGCATTTTTTCACAGACAATTGCTTTAGCTCCCATTTCAAGAGCTTTATCAATAAATTGATGTCCATCAGAAACTCCTCCTTTTACGGCAATAAAAAGTCCATTTCGTTCCACTTTACGTGAATCAAAAGCAATAGAGCTAATTGAAGAATTGGTAGAACCAATGACTCCCGTCAATCTAACTTTATACAATATGTCTTTTAATAATTTCATGTGTTATTATCCTAAATTCAGTACCATTACTTTTTTATTCCCTCCTAATTGAGATTGGCTTTTCACTACTCCTTTTCCATTTATCCTAACCGAATACCCTTCGTTTTCTAACAAGAAAACAGCATCTTTTAATCCCATCCCCTTTGTGTTGGGTATCCCCTCTATTTCTTTTTTACCCAAAGTCACTTTGTCTTCTTTTGCAAAAGTGGATGTCCATTTTGAATCTTTATTTTGAAAATCAATAGGCACCAACATGGCATTAAAAACCATTTTTAAATCGTCTTGATTTCCACTTTTAGAAACTGGCATGTTTTTATTTTCCAGCTTATCTTTTGTTCTTGCCATCTCAATGTCTGTAGCGTAAACTTTCTCTGCTATTTCTTTGAATACAGTTCCAGACACTACATTTCCATAAATACTTTTGGTTGGAGCGGCAACTACCACTATGCAAGAATACTTTGGATTATCTGCTGGGAAATACCCGCAAAAAGAAGCTTGGTGTCTTACCCTAGAAGATGTTTCAGAATCTGAATTTCCGTAACCAACTTGTGTCGTCCCTGTTTTACCTGCAATTTTAAAATCTAGATTTTTAAGGTTACTTGCCGTTCCCTCTTCCACTACTTTCTCTAATAAGAATTGAGCGTTTTTAATCGTTTTTTTAGAACAAATACTGCTATTTAACACCTCTACTTCACTTTTATATACAACCACACTTCCGTCTCTTATCTCCTTTACAAATTGAGGCTTTACCATTTCCCCCCCATTTGCAACTGCATTATAAAAAGTTAAAATTTGTAATGGTGTAAACCTTGTTTCGTACCCAATAGACATCCAAGGAATAGAAATCCCTGACCAAGTAGAATCGGCTGTTGTTTTTACATAAGGCCTTCCTTCTCCTTTTATTTTAAATCCAAGTTTTTCTCCTAAGCCCAATCTTTTTATTCCTTTCAGGAATTTAGTTTGGTCTTTTTTATAGTTTTCATTTATTACAGAAGAAATTCCAACATTAGAAGAAATTGCGAATGCTTGCCAAAGAGGAATAATTCCGTCTCCCCCTTTATGAGCATCTTTCATGGTTCTATCGTAATACTTTATAGTTCCATCTCTAGTGTCAACTAAATCATTTACATTCACTTTTCCATCTTCCAAAGCCACCATGACTGAAGCTAGTTTGAAAGTAGAACCTGGCTCAGAGGAGGTTCCAATTGCATGGTTATAAATCTCTCTGTAATTTCCTTTTTTATCTTTCGAGATATTTGCAATGGCTTTGACATGACCAGTTTTCACTTCCATAAGAACAGCACATCCGTGTTGTGCATTTTGTGAAACCAATTGCCCCATCAATGCTTTTTCTGCCACATCTTGCAGGTTTACATCTATCGTAGTGTAAATGTCTTTCCCGTTTTCTGGCTTAATTAAATAATTATCAGTCAAAGGAATCTTGTTGCCTCCTCCCACATTTTTCATGTATTGTAAACCTTGCTCTCCTCTTAATCTGTCTTGGTAAGCATCTTCTAATCCTACTCCATTTCCATCTTCATTGATATAACCTACAGTTCTCTGTGCTAACATTCCAAAAGGCTTTTCTCTTTTGTTTTGTTTCAAAATAATTCTACCTCCTCTAAACTGTCCTTTTCTTAAAATTGGCGCTTGCTTCATGACTTGCAATTCATTGTAAGACACGTTTTTTTTCAATAAATGATACCTTCTCTTATTTCTCTTAGCATCTATCAATTCTTTTCTGTATTCCTGTTCCGTTTTATTTTCAAACAACCTTGAAAGTACGATTGCTAAAGAATCCACTTTAGACGTAAAAAGCTCATCCTTTACTGCTACCAAATCCATTCTCAACTCATAAATTGGAACCGAAATTGCCAAAGCACTCTTCTCTTTGTCGTCTGCAAAAATATTCCCTCTAGATGCTTTTATCTCTACTTCAGAAATACTGGACACATAAGGATTATTGGCAGGCTTTACAGTCATTTGGATAGAAAAAATCTTATAAACTATAAGCAAGGCGAATATGAACACAGCCACGTAGACTGCATAAATTCTCCCTGATATGATTTTTTCTGTACTCACTTTATTTTTTCTCTTTTATAATTATTGGAGCTTGTTTCAACTCCTCCATTCCTGTATTTTCTGTCAATTTCAGTACATTGGACTGAAGACTAATTTGGTTTAGTTCTTTGATGGAAGAATGAAGTTTTGAATTTAACTCCTCCATGTTTTCTAATTCAGATGCTTTTTTCATCAACCCATCTGCATAATAACCGTAAGCAATGTAAAGCATCACCAAAAAGGTTAAGTAAACTACAAAACCAAGATTCTTTTGCATAAACTCCTTTCCAAAGAAATTTCCTGATAAAATATCAGTAATGGGTTTTAGTATGTTTATTCTTTTCTCAGCCATTTTAAAGTTTCTCTGCTATTCTCATTTTTGCACTTCGTGCTCTTGAGTTCAATTTTAATTCTTCTGCATCAGCCACAATTGCCTTTCTCGATATATCCTTCATGTCTACCAATGGATTTCCGTAAAAATCCTTTTCTATCTCTCCTTCAAATTTTCCTTTCTTAATGAAATTTTTCACCAACCTATCTTCCAAAGAGTGGTAAGAAATAACGACCAACCTTCCACCTGGCTTTAGTACTTCTTGTGCTCCAACTAAAAATTGTTTCAACACTTCTAGCTCTTGATTTACTTCAATGCGAATTGCTTGAAATACTTGAGCAAGAAATTGGTTTTCTTTTTTTCGTATCGTAAGTAGCTTAACAATGTCAATCAATTGGGTTGTCGTTTCGATTGAATTAGATTCTCTGGCTTCAATTATTTTTCTTGCTACCAATCTGGCATTTCTTATTTCGCCATAGGTTTTAAAAATAAATTCAAGTCTATCTTCTTCGTAATCGTTTACAACTCTCTTTGCAGATAACTCTTGACTTTGATCCATTCGCATATCTAAATCCCCTTCGTAACGGATAGAAAAACCTCTTTCGCCAGAATCAAACTGATGAGAAGAAACTCCTAAATCTGCCAAGATTCCGTCCACTTTTTCAATTCCATGGAAGGCAAGATAATTTTTGATAAACGCAAAATTTTGGTCTATCAAAGTAAAACGTGAATCGTCAATTGAATTTTCGTGAGCTTCGGCATCTTGATCAAAAGCGAATAATTTTCCGTTTTCATCAAGTGATTCAAGAATTTTTCTTGAATGACCTCCACCACCAAAAGTTACATCTACGAAGATTCCACTAGGTACAATGTTCAATCCTTCAACCGAACTTTTTAAAAGAACGGGGATATGATATTTACTATCGTTTTTCATGTTCTTTGCTATCACTCATAACCTCTTCGGCTAGGGTAGCAAAGTCACCAATTTCTTCGTTCATCAAATCATCATACTTAGTTTTGTCCCAAATTTCAATTCGGTCGACATAAGCAAAGAGAACTACCTCTTTGGAAATACCTGCAAACTCTTGAAGTTCTTTCGGGAGAAGTACTCTTCCGTTTCCGTCCATATCTAGCTTGGTTGCTCCGTTCTGAAATTTTCGCAAAAACTGTCGATTTTTGATCGCGAATAAATTCAATTCATTTAACTTTTCCTCAACCTTTTGCCAATCCTTGAAAGGATACAAACCTAAACAGCCTTCGAACCCACGGTTCAACACGAAGCCTTCACGCCCCTCGTTGTCTAATTGTTTTTTTAGACCAGAAGGAACCGTGAGCCTACCTTTGGCGTCCAGTTTACATATGTATTCTCCTAAGTATGACATTAGTTATTGTTAGTTAGCAAAGATATTTAATATATCCCACATTTCTCCACTTTATACCACTTTGTGGATAACTTTATAACGTAAAGGAAGCAAAAATGTTTCGATAAATAAAGGATTTGTTGATTTTATTGACTTAAAGGCATAAAAAACTCAAGGAGATAACGGTGGGAGAGATTCCCATAATGTTAACAATCAATTGTTAATTGTTGAGGGGAAGTGGGTCAAAAACAGAATTTTTATTCAAACTTTTAAGCCAAAAAAGTTTAGTATCTTTGTTGAATAATTAAAGTGAAAATGAAAGTAAAAACTGCAGAATTTGTAATAAGTAATACGAGAGTTGACCTGTGTCCAAAACCAGAAATTCCTGAATATGCTTTCATTGGGAGATCAAATGTGGGAAAATCCTCTTTGATCAATTCTATTTGTAACAACAAGAAACTAGCTAAAACCTCCTCTACCCCTGGAAAAACTCAGCTAATGAATCATTTCATGATAAATGACGAGTGGTATTTGGTGGATTTACCTGGATACGGGTTTACAAAGACACCCAATCATTTGAGAATGAAATGGCAGAATTTTACAAGAAACTACTTGAGATCAAGGGAGAATTTAATGTGTGTGTTTGTTTTATTAGATTCCCGCCACAATGTGCAAAAGGCAGATGACGAATTTATGGAGTGGCTAGGAGAAAACGCAATTCCTTTTGTAATGGTTTTTACCAAAATGGATAAATTGGACCCAAGAGATATTGAAGGAAACGTAAATACCTACTTAGAAAAAATGAGTGAAAAATGGAGCTTTCTTCCTCAGTATTTTTTAACCTCTGCCGAAAAGAAAACTGGAAAAGAAGAAATTCTTGCTTTTGTAGAAGAGACGAACAAAACATTTGTGAAGCCTGATCCAAATAAGGTTTGGTAGTTAATATCCTTGTTTTTTTCAATCCTTTGTTAATCAAAGTGTAAATTCTTATATTTATAAAATATATAACGGATATATAGTTAACAGTTAACTATATTCGGCTGTTAGCATTAATTTGAAATATGAAGAAGATAATTATAGGATTATTACTTGGATTTATTTTATGTGCTGGAGCATGGTTCATTACCTCAATTAATTATTCTCGGGAATTAATTGATTATAAAACTGCTTTTATTACTATTAAAAATGAATCGGATTTTAAAGTAAAGAAAGTGACATTAAAACATGGATATGGTGAGTTATTCATATCAAATGTTGATGTCAACAAAACAGCATATATGGGTTTCCATAATACTGGAGAAAATAGCTATACTCTTACAGTTGAACTTGAAAATGATTCTATTCTGCAATCAAAAGGGATGTATTTTGAATACGGGCTTAGAACCACAGAAACGATCACGAATTCAGAAATAATTCAAGAGAATAATTGGTAAAGGAAAATATACTCAAATTAAAAAACTAATGCTAACAAACACTAAAAAATCATAGCCACCCTGCGGGATGGCAACGCTTTTTAGCGTAAACGTTATAGGTAATTGAATACTAACTTAAACTATAAGTAATCCCAATCAAATAAATTCAAAAATGAAAAATATACTGATTATAAGTGCTATAATATGGGCTGTTGTAATTCTATTAGCTTCATATCTCTACAGTGATACAGAAAATTACAAATATCTATT
>CAJJDF010000004.1 GCA_905182785.1 uncultured Flavobacteriales bacterium | reverse complement strand
GCAATGGGAATGGCTGTGGTTGCAACAATTAGAGTGGGAAACCAATACGGATTAAATAATTTTAAAGAGCTACGTAGAATAGCGTTTTCTATCTTTCTTCTCATCTTAATTATGGATGTTATTTTTGCTATTTTATTTTTGATTTTCAATGAATTACTTCCTACTTTTTATTTGGATATAAATGATGTAGCAAACCAACAAGATAATACAGAAGTAATTGTAATAACAGCTAAACTACTTATAATTGCTGCATTTTTTCAACTCTTTGATGGAATACAAGCGGTGGTGTTGGGAGCATTAAAAGGAATGCAAGATGTAAAAATTCCAACATTCATAACCTTTGTAGCGTATTGGATTATTTCATTCCCAATTTGTTACTTTGCTGGAATTACTTTTGGGTATGGCTCCGAAGGGATTTGGTTTGGATTCTTGTTTGGGCTAGGAGCTTCAGCAGTCATGCTGCTCTGGAGATTTCAGATTGTTACGAAAAGAGAAATTAATAAAATTTAATTACTTCTCTTTCTCAACCATTTCTTTAATTTTCACGGCTTTCTCAAAATGATCTAGTTTGTGAGTTTTTATCCACCAGGTTGCAGCTTCCATTAGTAAAATGGGATTGTCGTTTTTGTTGGCAAAAAACGCATAAAAAGACAAACCTACATTTGTTCCTTTTTGCTCAATTTTGGTGTTACAAACTTGTATTATTTTTTGTTTTAAAATTGGAGTCATTGAATTATTTTCTCTTAAATCCACAAAACACAAAGTTTTGAAAAGTATCAAAAGGTGTTTTATGATCTTCTATAATGCTTTTTGTTAACTCAAACGACTCGTTAAAAGTATCTAACAATGAATCTGAAGTATATTGTTTAATTTCTAATCCACTACACTTAAGAGGGCCATTTTTAGAGAAAGTACCAATACACATAAAACCTGAAACATGGTTATTAACCAGAGTTTTGTAAGTGTTAATTTGCTTATTATCAATAAGAAAATGAAAAGTAGCTCTGTCGTGCCAAATGTCGTAACTAGTTTCAGGAACAAACTGAGTTATATCACTCTCTATCCAAGTTATCTTATTCGATTTATCTCCTAATCTTTTTTTAGCTCTTTCTATTGCTTTACCAGAGATATCCAACACAGTTATGTTGTCGTAACCTTTCTCAATTAGACAATCTACCAAGTTACTATCGCCCCCTCCAACGTCTATTATCTTAGCTGATTTGGATAAACCAAACGACTGAATAAAATCCAAAGAAGTTTGCGGAGTTTCTTGTGTCCAGCTTACTTGCTCAGGAGTTTTGGTTTCGTATACGGTTTCCCAATGTTGTTTGTTTTCTCCCATCTAATTTTCTTCTTTATTATTTCCACTTACAATTCGTGAAATTATTCCTTTGTCCCAAGTAAACTCAGCCCTAAGTACTCCCGAAAGATGGATGAGAATAAATGGAATTAAATAATAAATAGAAAGAATATGAATAGACTCCATTGGTTTTTTATATTCTCTAGGTCCAAATTCAATAATAAGTCCTGTTACTAATGAAATGAACACACAAACATAAAAAATAAGGTAAGTCCATTTTTTTAATTTGTCTTTCCAAGATAATTCCATTTTCAAGGGGTTTTGGACTTTCATTTTACCAAAAAATGGCAAAGCAAATCGCATTACAAATAACCCCGTAATAAAGTAACCTAGGTAAATATGCCAATCCCACATGGGTTGTCTTATTTTTTTAGCCAACTTTATAAGTTGATCTTGCGATAAAGTTTGGTCAGTATCGACCAAGAAATCTTTCATGATATCAGCTACATTGTATTTGTTGAGCCAAGTTAATCGCAAGAAAATCGTGAACAGTAATAAGGTAAATGAAATGGCCATTAACCAATGCATTATTCGGTAAATTTTAGAGTAATTTTTCTTTTCCATTTTTTAAGATTTAAAAAATAACTAATGAACTAAAATTACAAATCAAAGAGAGATTTGTTCTGCATCCTATTTAATAAGAGTAATCAGATTCACTATTTTTGTAATATTTTATTAGCAAATTGCTGAGCATCTTTAGAATATTGGTCATCACCTCTTGATTTCCATTCTCCAGTTTTATCTATGTAATATTGAACTGTTTTTTCTACTACAGCATCATAACCACCATAAGTATTTATCATTTTTTCTATCTCTGCATGGTACTCTTCTTTACTCAATTCATTCTTTTTCACAAGATCCCACAACCTGTTAATGCGTTTAGATTTGTCTTTGTAAGTAGGTGTTATCGTTTTATAAGCCATAAAAAAAAGTGAAAGTGCTTTCGCTTCTGCAGATGGTTTTTCTATGTTTTTTTCCATGTTTTTTTTTGTTTATCTTTTTTAGAATCTAAAAGTACTTAAATATAGAGTATGATTGAAGAAAATAGAGAGAACAATAGTTTTTTGTGTTGATTTTTCTTCAGCTAAATAGGATTAAAATCTTACTTAGCTGATTTTCTAAAAGATTTATTTAACGATTTTACTTTGGTTTTTACTAAACGGTCCTAAATATAGATTAACATATATAAGCTGATGTTGCTTATACAAGTTACTCGATTAAAAGTTTGTGACTGTAAAATTATTTACCCATAAATGAAACCCAACTATTAATTGAAAATTGGTGTTTTATACTATTTTTTTAGTATTCATTTTGTTTAATTATTTTTATTAAAAAATAAACAATAATTTCAGGGTTTTGAAATTATTTATCCTTTATATTTGATTAAAATTAACAAACAAAACTAATATTATGAAAACAAAAAAAGTATTTATAGCTTTTGCAACAATAGGAATTTTTGCAATGACGTCATGTGAAACACCACAAGTAGAAGATACAAAAGTAGAAATGCCAGAAGTGGTTGAAGAAGTTTTAGTAACAGTAGCAAAACCTAACATTGTAGGAGTTGCAGTAGGAAATGAAAATTTCTCTACTTTGGTAGCAGCAGTAAAAGCCGCAGGATTGGTAGAAACTTTAAGTAGTGAAGGACCTTTTACGGTATTTGCGCCAACTAATGATGCTTTTTCAAAGTTACCAGAAGGTACAATTACAAGTTTATTATTGCCAGAAAACAAAGCAGCTTTAACAAGTATTTTAACTTACCATGTTGTAGCTGGAAAATTTGATGCAACTGCAGTTGTAGAAGCAATAAAAGTAAATGAAGGTTCTTTTGAAGTAGCTACAGTTCAAGGAGGAACATTAACTCTATCTTTGGATGGAGCAAACGTAATGCTAAAAGATGAGAAAGGAAACGTATCTCAAGTAGTAATTGCAGATGTAGCAGCTTCTAACGGAGTAATACATGCAATTAATACAGTAGTAATGCCTAAGTAAATTTTAAAAATTCATAAAGTTAATAAAGGCCTTCAAGAAATTGAAGGCCTTTATTTTATACTATTTTTTAGAAGTGATAATTTTAAACGTTTAGGCTTTAATTGGAATTAGTTTATTTATTATTTTAAAAACCATGCCTAATTCTTGAGTTAATGCTAAATTAAACATTCAAAAATAAATAATAAATCAGGAAACAAAAAGGATAGGATTTTTTTTATGAATGTTTTGAGCAATTAATTTTTATGCAGTTATATAATCGATAGAATAATTTTTAAAAACACACAAACAGACAACTCATAAGCAAGAGTTATTTATTGATATAGAGAACTTAAAGAAGTTTTTTCTAGATGCGACCATTTTATTATTCTTAATTTTTAAAAACAGGTTAGTAATCACTTTTAAACCACTAAACTTATGTTAACTTTTAACTTGCGCTTTAATAGATTTAACTATAAATTAGTATTAAATAAAAGTTACTATTATTCAATTATATAAATTAATCTAGGTACCGTTTATAAGAGTTGCTCCGTCAAGTTACTATAAAAGATAATTATTGGATTGAAATATAGCTATTTTAGATTCTTCGGTTATCCACAATGTAGTTTATTCTTTAATGCTCTACTACTCATTAATAGATAATAGAGTTACAATAACTACAAATTGTAAAAACAGGAGATAAAAGAATTGTGTAACCATTCGTTTTATTTCTTAACATTAGATAAAAGTATGATAAAAAATAATGAATTAAATATACTTGGTACAGCATTAGAACTTTGTTGTGAAGATCCAAAGACTGGCTATTTCAGAGATGGTTTTTGTAGAACGACTCAAGAGGATTCTGGTACTCATATTTTATGTGCTGTAGTAACTCAAGAGTTTTTAGATTATACCAAATCTCAAGGAAATGACCTTTCCACTCCAATGCCTCAATGGAATTTCCCAGGTCTTAAATCAGGTTCAAAATGGTGTTTATGCATAGATAGATGGTTAGACGCGGAAAGTGCTGGTAAAGCTCCTTTTGTAGTTCTTGAAGCAACAAATATAAAAGCCTTAGACTATACAACTTTAGAGCTATTAAGGAATTACGAGCTACCAGTTATCTAATTTAATAATAGATTACATTTCAATTACACTGATTCTTTATTTAATCGTTTTATTCAAATCTTAGTTATTTAATTTAACTCCATGAATGGGACAGGAAGTCCAGCTTTTTTTTCATTATCTAAAAACATTTTTTGGATGTATTAAACAAATTAAGTCTCTAAAGTATTTGTTTAGCTTTACATCCTATCTTATTTTACTATAAAAAGTAAAACAGCTTATTGGAATAAGAAGTATATTATTTTTTTCAAGTTATATAGTTTTTTATGTATTAAATAAAATTGCTTTATTTAATATTTGATTACTCATTTTTATCCATAAGCCCATCAAAACTGGCTTTCATTGTTGGGTTTCCGTATGTTAATTTTTTAATCGTTAAATCGTCTGCTTTGTTATTGGCTAATCGCAGATTATTTTCAGAAGATAACAAGGCATCTTTTGTTTTTTGTAGGTGAGAAATAGTTTTGTCTATTTCATCAATTGCAGTTTTAAATTTACGACTTGCCAAATCATAATTCTTTGCAAACCCTTCTTTAAATGTGTTTATCTTTTCTTCAAAATTAGTAATGTCTACATTCTGGTTTCTCATCAAATTTAATTCTGCTTTGTATTCCATGGAATTCATTGCTGCATTTCTTAACAAGGTGATAATTGGAATAAAAAATTGAGGACGAACTACATACATTTTTTTGAATCGGTAGGACACATCTACTATACCAGTATTATATAATTCATTGTCAGA
The DNA here is from genome assembly GCA_905182785.1 of uncultured Flavobacteriales bacterium. GTDB lineage: Bacteria > Bacteroidota > Bacteroidia > Flavobacteriales_D > CAJJDF01 > CAJJDF01. The sequence continues at coordinate 51,145 of CAJJDF010000004.1, read as the reverse complement.
CTCCAATAAAGAAACAATTACTGCATATTCACATTTCTTTTCTATTCGGTCTTTGTCTAGTTTTGCAAAGAAATCTTCATTCTTTTTTTTGGTGGCAGTCTCGTCATTCTCATTTTTCATCTCAAACATAATCGAAATGATTTCATTCCCGGCTTCGTCAGTTTCTCTGTAAATAAAGTCTCCTTTGTTTCCTCCTCTTGAGTCGTTATCTTTTTCAAAATAAGCATTCTGAAAAGCTGTTGCTCTCAATTTATTGAACTCTGCTTCACAATGGTTTTCCAGTGTTTCTCCTATCATTTTTGTAGAAAGTTTCAGCTTCATATCTTTACGCAAAACAATCTCTTCATCTTTCAATTTTATGATGTCATCTTTAGTTTTCAATTCAATTAAGAACTTCTCGTTTAAAGATTTTTCAAATAATTGTTTTTCTATTTCCTTATTTTTTAAGTTGTTAATAAGGTCGTCTCGTTCTTTTTCTACTTTCTTTATCGCTTCTGAGACTTCTAATTGTTTAACTATTTCTGAATTCTGAATTTTGGATTTCATCTCAGAGATTTCCATTTCTTTCTTAGCCAGTTTTTCTGCCAATTCATTATCACTTTTTACTTTTAGGGTAAATAACTGAGTATCTTTTTTAGCAAGTTGCTCTTGAAACAGATTTTTCACCTTAGATTCTGCAAGCTCAATAGCACTTTGTTTGTCTTTTTCGGCAAGGGCTAGTCTGTTTGTAAGCTCTTCCTCAAACTGATGATCACGAACTTGTTTCAGTATGTCAGCAAATCCTGCTTCATCTACTTTAAAAGCTTTCTTACAATTGGGGCAAATAATTTCGTTCATAATTGTTTAGTCTTAATACATCTTGTTTGTGAGCGAAAGTTACAAAATTATTTACATAAGTTATTAGTATTCATTTATTAAAAAAGTTAATATATTTTTAACAAAAGAACTGCTAGAGCATAGTTATTACCCTATAAATCTAGTTAGTTAAAACTACCTCTCTTCATTCAAAGTATAAAAATCATTCATGTAATCAATCAAAGTATTTCTCACTGTATCGGGAGGGAGTACATCCATAATTCGATTTATTAAAGCTAGTTTTTCTGGTACTTTTCCATTAGAGAAACCTAATATTTTCCCTATTTTTTCAAAATTCTCTGGAGAAAGGTTTTGAGCTAATTTCTTTACGGCTTCAATCGTAACTTTCTCAGTAGTTTTTTTTACCAATCCTTTTTTCTGTACTTTTTCTACACAGGTTTTCAAGTCTAGCAAAAATTCATCTACCAATCCTTCATGAATTTTAGAAACTGTAAGGTGTAAATTGGCAGGGCAATAGTCATTAGACAATTGAAACTGCACAAACCAACCTTTGTCATTTAATTCATCAAACAAATCGTAAGGATTTCCTTTGGTAGTGGTGAATGAAAACAAAGATACTTCAGGGTTTCCCACTACTTTTAATCCATCAATTGCATTAATTCCAGAAATAAAACGAGCTGTTGTATCCATTGTAATTCGTGAAATATCACAATACCCATCTTGTCCCAAAAACTTCATTACAGCCCAAGCTGCAGCAATTGGTCCGCCTGTTTTTGTACTCAAGATAGTTGGGTTTACCAAAGTATAGCCTGTCCACTCGGAGCAAGCGTAATATTGGTGTTTTCGGTAGGTTTTGTCTTTGTGCATAAGTACAGAACAACCCTTGGCTGTATAGCCATATTTGTGTAAATCCATAGAAATAGAAGTTACTCCAGGAATCGAAAAGTCAAATTCTGGCACGTTTTTCATTCCTGCCAATCTATTAAACCCTAGGACAACTCCACCAATGCAAGCATCAATGTGAAACAATAAATTATTTTTGATAGCAATTTCGCCAATTTCACGAATAGGATCTACCACACCAAACACATAGGATGGGGCGGAGGCTGCAATCAAAATGGTATTGTTGGTAATTGCATTCTCCACTGCTTTGGCATCTGCTTTAAAATCTTCTGTCAAAGGAATTACAACTGGTTTCACTTCAAAATAATCACAAGCTTTGAAAAAGGCTGAGTGAATAGAGTAAGGAATAATGATTTCAAATTCTGTTTGAGTTGGATTTAGAGCTTTTGCTCTGTTTTTTGCTGTTTTAATTGCCAATAAAATACTTTCTGTCCCTCCAGTTGTTAAAGAACCCACGGCTTCTTTTCCGCCTTGTAAAACGTCACTGCACATGGCTACAACTTCTGTTTCCATATCTCTCAAACTAGGAAATAGAGTTGGATCTACGGGATTTTCTGTTAAGAACATAGTATAAGCCTCCTTGGCTATTTCTTCTATTTCTTTTCCTGCAGGATAAACAGAACAAAATATGCGTCCTGTTCGCCAATCAAAATCTTGTGTTTGTTTCTGCTTTAGTTGAGTAAAGATTTCTCTTTTTGAGATTCCTTTTTCGTTTAATGTCATTGTATTGGTTCGTTTTATCCCATTTCCAACTTTTTCCTTGAAAAGACTAGGGTTGGGAATACTGTTTTTTAATAATTTCTTCTACGGGTTTGTTCTGAGGAGTAAACCGATTATTTTCTTTTCCTCCAGCTTGAGCGTGATTGGGATACCATTTCCATAAAAAACCGCCTTCAAACCAAGGTTCGCTCCAAAATCTATCAAAAATAGCTTGGTAACTATTGTTTTGACCTTCGTTATTGAACTTAGATAAAGGACTGTCTTCCCATGGTTTTTTTCCTGTGTAATCTACATTCCTGTAGCCAAACTCGGTAAATATCACTTTTTTATTTACCTTTTTACTCAATGCTTTAATCTTTTTAAAATTAGATTCCCATCCCTCATAACAAGATTTTATACTGGGTGTTTTCTCTTTAGAAATAGGAAAGTACGCATCAATTCCTATGTAATCTAATTTACCCCAAAAAGGAATAGTTTCGTAATTATCCCAGTTGGCAGCATAAGTTAGTTTTCCAGAATAAATAGTACGGACAGAATCAATTAACTCATTCCAAAATATAGGTCTTTGTGTGGCTATTTTTCTTAGTTCTACACCTACACAATACGCTTCTACTTTCATAGAATCAGCAATTTGAGCATAATGTAAAATAAAATTAGAGTAGGAGGATTCAAAACTCTTCCAGTCTTTTGTATTATCAAAATCCAAATCGCCCACCCAAATATCGTGAATCCAAAGATGGGGTTTTAACAATACTTTTAATCCTTGTTCTTTGGCTAAATTAATGGATTCAATAATTCCTCCTGTTTTCTCTCCGTACCATTGCCACTCTTCGTTATAGCGAACTGTTGCGGAGTTTTTAGGGATAAATCCAAAGGGAATATTTGCTACCCAAGTTGCATTGATTTTTGTAACCGGAATAAATGCACAAGAGTCTATAGGAGAACTAATTGAAACCATACTTACTCCATTTATTTTTGAGGTAGTTGGTTTAGAATAATTCGTTTTATTTTCGGATGTGATAATTTGCTTACAACTGATAAAAATCAATAGAATAATAAAAGCTACATATGTTATTTTTTTTTTCAATAGACAAACAGCTTTTAACTAAACATTTTTCATCAGTTTTTCCAAAATATCAATAGCGGCAGTTGCAATTTTTGTTCCTGGGCCAAAAATTCCTGAAACTCCAGCATCAAACAAGTAATCGTAATCTTTTTTAGGAATTACTCCTCCAGCAATTACCATAATATCTTCTCTCCCCAGTTCTTTTAATTCTTGAATCACTTGAGGAACCAATGTTTTGTGACCCGCAGCCAAAGAAGAAACTCCTAAAACATGCACATCATTTTCTATGGCTTGTTTTGCAGCTTCTTTTGGTGTTTGAAACAAAGGGCCAATATCCACATCAAAACCAATATCGGCAAAGGAAGTAGAAATTACTTTTGCACCTCTGTCGTGGCCATCTTGGCCCATTTTGGCAATCATTATTCTCGGTCTTCTCCCTTCTAGTTCAGCAAATTTATCTGCGAACTCTAGTGCTTTTTTAAAATCATTGTCTTTCATAGATTCTGAGGAATATACTCCTGAAATTGTTCTTATTGTTGCTTTATATCGTCCAAATACTTCTTCCATTGCATCCGATATTTCTCCTAAAGTAGCTCTTTCCCTAGCTGCATTCACTGCAATTTCTAGTAAGTTTCTTTTTCCATTTTTTGCAGATTCAGTAAGCTCCGTTAAATACTGTTTTACTTTTGTATTATCTCTTTCAGCTTTCAGTTTATGCAGTCTTTCTAATTGTTCGGTTCTTACTTTTGTATTATCTATATCCAAAGTGTCAATGTCACTTTCTTCGTCTGTTTGGTAAGCATTTACTCCCACAATAACATCTGTCCCACTGTCAATTTTTGCTTGTTTACGTGCAGCCGATTCTTCAATTCTCATCTTAGGAACTCCAGTTTCAATGGCTTTTGCCATTCCACCCAATTCTTCTACTTCTTGAATCAAAGTCCAAGCTTTGTCAGCAATTTCTTTGGTTAGTTTTTCTACATAATGTGATCCTCCCCAAGGGTCTACAGCTTTTGTAATTTCTGTTTCTTCTTGGATTACCAATTGTGTATTTCTCGCAATCTGTGCCGAAGCATCTGTGGGTAAAGCAATCGCTTCATCCAGTGCATTGGTGTGCAGAGATTGTGTTCCGCCAAATACAGCCGCCATAGCTTCTACATAAGTTCGAGCTACATTATTGTAAGGATCTTGCTCCGTCAAACTCCACCCCGAAGTTTGGGAATGTGTTCTCAAAGCCATAGACTTTGGATTCCCAGGGTTGAACTGTTTTATCAATTTTGCCCACAACATTCTTGCAGCTCTCATTTTAGCAATTTCCATAAAATGATTCATTCCAATTCCCCAAAAGAAAGAAAGTCTGGGAGCAAATTCATCTATTTTTAATCCCGCTTTCAATCCTGTTCTAATGTATTCCAATCCATCTGCCAAAGTATAAGCCAACTCAATTTCAGCAGTTCCTCCAGCTTCTTGAATATGGTATCCAGAAATACTAATAGAATTAAATTTAGGCATCTTCTCCGCAGTATATTCAAAAATATCGGAGATAATTCTCATACTGGGAGCAGGAGGGTAGATGTACGTATTTCGCACCATAAACTCCTTCAAAATATCATTTTGTATCGTTCCAGATAGTAATTCGGGTTTTACTCCTTGTTCTTCGGCAGCTACAATATAAAATGCCATAATTGGAATTACGGCTCCATTCATTGTCATTGAAACCGACATTTTATCCAAAGGAATTTGGTCAAATAAGGTTTTCATATCCAATACAGAATCGATTGCAACTCCAGCTTTTCCAACATCACCAATTACACGTTCGTGATCACTGTCGTAACCTCTGTGAGTAGCCAAATCAAAGGCTACAGACAATCCTTTTTGCCCTGCGGCAAGGTTTCTTCTGTAAAATGCATTAGATTCTTCGGCAGTACTAAAACCTGCATATTGTCTTATTGTCCAAGGTCTTATTGCGTACATTGTAGAATAAGGCCCTCTTAAATTTGGAGCAATACCTGCTGCAAAATCTAAGTGAGTTAAATCCTTCGAATCTTCTTTGGTATAATGAGATTTAAGTTCAATCCCCTCGTTTGTATCCCAATTCTTAGTTCGTTTTACTTCTTTTTCTTTGTTAGAAATCGAATTATAATCTAGTGTTGTAAAGTCTGGTTTCATAGTGAGGTAAAAATACAGAAATTAATTGGCACTGAATAGTCTCTTTTTTGAAATTTATTAAAAACAATTCCTTTTACATTTCATTAACACCATTTAACACAATATTGTGTAACGTTTTACATTATAAGAGTTACATTTACAACACCAATAAAACTAGACCTATTTGTGATTGAGTTAAGAGACATTAAAAAAACTTACATAACTGGAGAATTTGAATTTCAAGCTCTTAATGGGATAAATCTGTCTATAAAACCGAATGATTATATTGCTTTGATGGGTTCTTCAGGTTCAGGAAAATCTACTCTGATGAATATTATTGGGGCTTTGGATGTTCCTACTTCTGGGGAGTACTTATTGAGAAGTAAACCCATTCACGAATTGGATGACAACCAAATTTCTGAATTTAGAAATGAAGAAATAGGATTTGTGTTTCAAACTTTTAATCTGCTACCCAAATTATCGGCATTGGATAATGTAGCTTTACCTTTGTTGTATGCCAATAACATAGAGAAAGAACAAAGGACTAAACAAGCAAAAGAAATGATGGAGTTAGTGGGTTTGGGAGATAAATTGACTAACAAACCCAATGAACTAAGTGGTGGGCAAAGGCAAAGAGTTGCAATTGCAAGGGCTTTGGTAAATAAGCCTTCGTTAATTTTGGCAGATGAACCCACAGGAAATTTAGATTCTAAAACATCTGCATCTATCATGGAGTTATTTGCGAATTTGCACAACAATGGGCAAACTATTATCTTGGTTACTCACGAGAAAGAGATCTCGGAATATGCAAAGAAAACAATTGTATTAAAAGACGGAATTATCATAGAATAAAAAGAAACTATGGGTAGAAATAAATATATAAAAATCGGATTAATGGCTTTAGCTGCCATTTTGGTTGGTTATTGGATTTTTGGAGGAAGTGGAAGCGAAGAGGTAAATAAAACAATGATTACCAAAGTTATAAAAGGTGATTTGCCAATAGAAGTTATTGCCACTGGAGAATTAAAAGCACGTAATTCTCAGAATATTTACGCACCCTCTTTATTGAGAAGTTTGGGAGTGAGCCAGATTAAAATATCCAACATGGCTGCTGAAGGAACCATCTTAAAAGAAGGTGATTTTGTTGCTTCGCTTGATCCATCAGAAATTGGTTCTAAACTGAGTCAATTGGAAATAGATAAGGAGCAAAAATTATCAGATTTAAAATCTTCTAAACTGGATACAGCATTGAGTATGAGGGCAGAAAGAGAAACAATTCTTAATCTTAAATACTCTATGGAAGAGAATAATTTGGAGGTGAAACAATCTAAGTTTGAGCCACCTGCTGTGCAGAGAAAGGCAGAAATAAATTTGGAAAAAGCTACGAGAAGTTATAATCAAGCGATTATAAATGTAAAACTAAAAAAGCAACAAGCCGTTTCTAAAGTGTTTAAAGTACAAACAGAACTGAGGCAATTGGAAGCAAAGATTCAAAAAATGATGACTGGGCTACAAAGTTTACAAGTTATTGCTCCACAGAATGGTATGTTGGTTTATTACAGCAATTGGAATGGGAAAGTAAAACCAGGATCTACAATTAATACCTGGAACCCAATTATTGCTAGCATTCCTGATTTAACTGAAATGATATCGAAAACTTACGTGAATGAAATTGATATTAGTAAGGTGAAAAAAGGTCAATCTGTTGGTATTTCTATTGATGCTTTTGCAGATAAAAAAATTACTGGAGAAATTATTTCTTTGGCAAATATTGGTCAACAATTATCGGGTTCGGATGCCAAAGTATTTGAAGTAGAAATTAAAGTAAAGGATAGCGATAGTGTATTAAGACCTTCAATGACAACATCTAATAGAATATTAATTAAAGAGTTGAAGAACATTTTATATATACCTATTGAAGCTGTATTTAGTAACGATTCTACTCAATATGTCTATGTAAAAACAAGAAGTAGTTTTGATAAAAGGCAAGTGAAAACCGGAGAAAGTAGCGAAGAATATATAGAAATTATGAAAGGATTGGCAGAGGGTGAAGAGATTTCATTGCTTGCTCCAGAGAACTCTGATAAATTAGAAGTTATTTTAATTAAATAAAATGCTAAAAAACGCTCAAATAGCTTTTGATTCAATACTTGCCAATAAATTCAGGGCGATATTGACTACGCTTGGGATAGTTTTTGGGGTAGGAGCTGTAATTTCAATGCTTGCCATTGGAAATGGGGCACAACAACAAATATTGGAACAATTGAAAATTGTAGGAGTGAATAATGTAATTGTGAAATCGGTTTATGAAGCAAAGAAAGGAAAATCTGAGGAGGAAGGAGAGCCAGGACAAGCAAAGAAATTCTCACCAGGATTAACTCTTAAAGATTTTACAAACATTGAAAAAGTAACTCCAGAAATAGAACATATTTCACCAGAAGTTGGGTATGAAACATTTGCAGTAAGTTCTACTATTCGTAAAAAGTCGAAAGTAATAGGAGTTTCATCCTCTTATTTTAAGATTTTCAACATTGATTTAGAAAATGGAAACTATTTTTATGAGTCGCATAATGACGCACGAAAAAAGGTTTGTTTATTAGGAAGTAAAATTAGTAAACTGCTTTTTCCAAAGTCAAACCCAATAGGAAAAACGATAAGAGTTGGCAATTTGAATTTGACGGTAATAGGGGTGATAAAGAAACTGAGCGGTGTAACAGAAAACCTTCAGGATATGGGAATAAACGACTACAACAATGAAGTTTATGTTCCAATAAAAACTCTATTATCAAGGTTCAAAGACAGAGGAAGAGCAAAAGTATCGGACGATTGGAGTAATGATGGAGATCCAGAAAACCCAAATCAATTGGATAAAATAGTAATTCAATTAACTGATAAAGGCGACATGCTTTCTACGGGAACTTTACTTAATAAAGTGATGGAAAGAAGGCATAATGGAGTAAAAGATTATTCGATAAATATCCCTGAACAAACGCTTAAACAACAAAAGGAAACGGACGATTTATTCAATTGGTTATTGGGTGCCATTGCAAGTATTTCTTTGGTTGTGGGAGGAATAGGAATTATGAATATTATGTTGGCTTCGGTACAAGAAAGGATAAAAGAAATAGGACTAAGAAGAGCAGTAGGTGCTAAGAAAAGCGACATAAAATTACAATTTATTCTAGAGGCATCATTCATCAGTTTATTTGGAGGAATACTCGGAATTATTTTAGGAATTTCATTGAGTTATGCGGTTGAGATTTTTCTTGAAATGCCTACCAAGATTTCGTTATTCTCTATTTTTCTTTCGTTTATAATTTCTGTGCTTACAGGGATTATTTTTGGTTATTTACCCGCCAATAAAGCAGCCGAGCAAAACCCAGTTAATTCTCTTAAATATGAATAAATTACTTGTTTTAATAGCGTTTATATCTTTAAGCATGATTGGTTCGTCCCAATCCAAATTTGCTTTGAATGATGTGATAGCAATTGCTCACGGAGAATCTATTTCTTCTAAAAAGGTTCAAAATACGTTCGAAAATAAATATTGGCAATATTTTAGTTACAAGCGTTCTTTTTTGCCTTCTTTAACTTTTAATGGAACTCTTCCCAACTTAAACGTAGGAATTTCTGAAGTAGTAAAAGAAGACGGAACGAGAGATTTTGTAAGAACAAGTAACGTTAATTATTCGGCAGCTTTTCAAATAAACCAACCCATAAGATGGACTGGTGGAGATATTTTTATTTCGACAGATTTGGCAAGGTTAGATATTTTGGGAGGAAACAACAGAACATCTTACAAAGCTTCTCCTTTTTACATTGGTTATCGCCAGCCTATTATGAAATTTAATGGCTACAAATGGCAATCCAAAATAGAGCCACTTGAATTTGAGGAAGCCAAAAAGAAAAGTGTAGAACAAAATGAAGATGTTTCTATTGAGGCAGTTAGGTTGTTTTTTGAGGCGGTAAATAATTCTTCTCGATATGACATTGCAAAAATAAATGTGGCAAATAGTGATACGCTTTTCAAAATATCGAAAGGGCGCTACAACCTAGGGAAAATTGCAGAAAGTGAATTGCTGCAAATAGAACTGACATTGCTAAATGCCGAAAAAACATTGGCACAAAGTGAATTGGATGTAATTGTGAGCAAACAAAAGCTTAAAACTTTTTTAGGGATTCCGCCCTCAGAAACTATAGAATTAACTGTAGATGAGAATGTGCCTGATGTGAGAGTAGACATTACGAAAGCAGTCAAATTAGCAAAAGAAAACAGATCAGAAATTGTGAATTTTGAAAAGGCTTTACTTCAAAGTCAAAGAGATTTAGATAAAGCAAAAAAAGACAACAGCCTAAATGCCGATTTGTTTATTTCTTATGGAGTTACAGGAACTGCACCCACAGTTCAGGGTTCACTAAACGAGAAAAAAGACCAAGAAACTGTGAATTTGGGAATTTCAATTCCTATTTATAATTGGGGAATGAACAAGGCAAGAGTAAAACAGCAAGTTGCCAATAGTGAACTGATAAACATACAGGTAGAACAAAATAGAATAAACTTTGAGCGAGAAGTATTTATTCAGGCAACTCAATTCAATATGATGAATAAGCAGGTAGAAATTGCTAAAAAATCTATGATTGTGGCAGAGAAGAGGTATATAGTTTCTAAACAAAGATTTTTAATAGGAAAGAGTGATATTCTTACTTTCAACAATTCGCTAACCGAAAGAAATAGTGCTGTAAATAGTTATAACCAAACACTTCAACAATTTTGGACAAATTATTATTTACTAAGAAAGCTAACTCATTACGATTTTGAAAACGGTAAATTACTAGAGTTTTCGGAGAAGGAATTGTAATTACGCTAAAATTATGGCTAAGAGAAGAAGTTTCTAAATCATTGTCGTTATCCAATATTTCTTTTATTTCATCCACAAGTTGAAGATAAAAAACATTCTTTTTTCTAATAATTTATTTATCAAAAACCTCTTTAATATTTGGTTTGAAATAATTGGGACCTTTCATTACTTTTCCATCTTCACGATAAATTGGTTTTCCATTTCCTCCCAATTTACTCATGTTACTTTTTTGAATTTCTTCAAAAACTTCGGTTATTTTATGTTGCATACCGTGACTCAAAATTGTACCGCATAATATGTAGAGCATATCCCCAAGAGCATCCGCCACTTCTACTAAATTATTGTTTTTTGCAGCTTCCAAATATTCTTCGTTTTCCTCACGCATGAGTTCAAATCTAAGGTCTACTACCTTCTTACCGACTTCAGTTTTTGGAGATTCTTCATTGTTAATTCCAAAAGATTCATGAAAAGTTTTCACGTGATTTATGATGGTGTCAAATGTAATTTCTTTACTCATTCTGTAATGTTAGTTTGTTCTAGTAAATATTTAATAGCCTCTATTCTTGCAGGCCTTTTTTTGTTGGCGTCTATAATTTTCCATGGACATTGCTCTGTGTCCGTTTTTTTAAACATGGCTTCTTTGTATTCTGTAAATTCGTCCCAAAGTTCGTGCGCTTTAATATCTACAGGCGATAATTTCCATTTTTTTAATGAATCATTTTCCAGTTCTTTAAATCTTCTTGCTTGTTCTTCCTTTGTAATTGAAAAGTACAATTTAATTAATTTAATTCCAGAATCGGTAAACATTTGTTCAAATAAATTTACCTGAGTCATGAATTTTTTGTATTCGTCTTGGGTGCAAAATCCCATAGCAGGCTCAACAATTGCTCGGTTATACCAACTTCTGTCAAAGAATATGATTTCTCCAGGATTTGGTAAATGGTTTACATACCTTTGAAAATACCATTGACCTTCTTCTTCAAATGAGGGTTTTGGTAGCGCAATAATTCTAAAATGCCTAGGATTTATACGAGAAGTAATTCTTCTAATTGCTCCCCCTTTTCCAGCAGAATCTCTTCCTTCAAAAATCACAACCACTTTTTCGTGGTTTTTAATTACCCTTTCTTGTAAATTAATTAATTGCTCTTGAAGACCTCTCAATTCCAATTCGTACTTGGTTGCATTTAGAGATTTTTCTAAATCAATTACATTATTAGCAATCAATTTCTTAAGCCCAATCTTTGTGTTTAGTATTTCTACATCTTTGTTTGTTAATTCCATATTAATCAAATTGTTTTAAATGTCTGTAATACCGAGCAACTACATTTGGATCGGGTAATAAATTTGCTTTTATATTGGTTTTTTCAGCATAATCAAATTTCGAAAGAACATAGCGCATTGCTTCTAGCCTTGCCGTTCTTTTGTCGTTTGTTTTAATAATTATCCAAGGACTAAAATCAGTGTGAGTTTTAGAAAACATTTGTTCTTTGTAATGAGTATATTCATTCCAAAGTCTTTGTCCTTCTTGATCAACAGGACTAAATTTCCATCTTTTAAGTGGGTTTTCTAATCTAGAAGCAAATCTTTTTGCTTGTTCTTCTTTGGTAATGGAAAACCAAAATTTTATAACCGTAACTCCATCTTCGTAAAGCATGTGTTCAAATTCGGGTACTTGCAGTACAAATTGTTTGTATTGTTCCTCCGAACAAAAACTCATAGCAGGTTCTACTACGGCACGGTTGTACCAACTTCTGTCAAAGAAAACTATTTCCCCTGGGTTGGGTAATTCCTTAATATAACGTCTAAAATACCACTGTCCTTTTTCAACTTCAGTTGGTTTTGAAAGAGCAACAACTCTCATAGAACGAGGGTTCAAATGTTCAGTAAATCTTTTTATTGCTCCTCCTTTTCCGGCAGAATCTCTTCCTTCAAATAGAATAGCAACTCTTAGCTTATTATCAGAAATCCATTTTTGTAAATTTACAAGTTCCCCTTGTAATTTCTTCAGCTGTTTTTCGTAATCTAAATCCCATAAGTATTTTTCCAACTTAAAGTTTTTTTCTTCAGCTAGTTTTATAATGTCTTCTCTAGTTTTTAGACTTTCTAAATCTTCTTTTGTTAAAAACATAGTTTTACTTTTTATTACATCTAAAATTAATAAAAATATCGTGTTTTTTTAATAATATAGGCCATAAAAATAGGATTTTTTATTGTTAAATAACTTCTTAACAAGTATAAGACGAATTTCAAATTTCTTTCCTTCCAATTGTTAATTTTGTATGTTAATTATTAGATTAATAATGGTATTGGAAATACTGCAAAAAAATATTTTTTCTTTATAGAAGCTATAAAGAAAAATGTAGAGCCTTAGTTGTGGTTCACTTTTTTAATTTAAAAGAATGTTTTATTGTAGTATGCTCAAATTATAAATGGTATTAACAACATTTAACAACTACATCCTTTATTATGTGTAGTAAAATCGTTTTTTTTGTAAGACAAAATATTAAACATGGAAAATCAAACAATGCCAAACGAAGAAACAATACAATCTACTGCTTCGGATATTCAACTTTTAAATGAAAAAATAAAGAAAGAAAGTGCTTTTGTAGATTTATTAACTCAAGAAATAGGAAAGGTAATTATAGGTCAAGAACACATGGTAGAGAGGTTATTAATCGGCTTGTTGTCCAATGGACACGTATTACTAGAAGGTGTCCCTGGACTAGCAAAAACATTAGCAATAAATACATTAGCGAAAGCTGTTTCGGTAGATTTTAGTAGAATCCAGTTTACTCCAGATTTATTACCTGCTGATTTAATTGGGACTATGATTTACAATCAAAAGAAAGAAGATTTTACCATTAAAAAAGGGCCAATATTTTCCAATTTCATTTTGGCAGATGAGATAAACAGAGCACCTGCCAAAGTACAAAGTGCATTGCTTGAAGCTATGCAAGAGAGACAAATCACTATTGGAGATGAAACGTATAAATTACCAGAACCATTTTTAGTCTTAGCTACTCAAAACCCAATAGAACAAGAGGGAACTTATCCTTTACCGGAAGCACAAGTTGATAGATTTATGCTTAAAGTGGTATTAGATTATCCAAATAAGAAAGATGAGAAATTAATTGTTCGTCAAAATATTTCGTCTACTCCATTTCCAAAACCAAATGCAGTAATCACTCCAGATCAAATTCTTAGTGCAAGAAAAATTGTGAGGGAAGTATACATGGATGAAAAAATTGAGCAGTATATTGTCGATTTAGTTGGAGCAACAAGACATCCTGCAGAAAATGGAATGGAAGAGTTAGCCTCTTTAATTGAATTTGGAGGTTCGCCAAGAGCTAGTATAAATCTGGCTTTAGCTGCAAAAGCTTATGCCTTTATAAAAAGAAGAGGTTATGTTATTCCAGAAGACGTGAGGGCTATCTGTAAGGATGTTTTAAGACATAGAATAGGATTAAGCTATGAAGCTGAAGCAGAAAACATTTCGGTCTCTCAAATTATAGATACGATATTAAATAAAATACAAGTACCGTAAATAAGGTTTTAGAACTTAGATAATAGATTTTAGAGTCTATTTTATCTAAAATCTATTATCTAACATCTTGAAAATGGAAACCAAAGAGTTATTAAAAAAAGTACGAAAGATTGAGATAAAGACGAAAGGTCTTTCCAATCAAATTTTTTCTGGAGAATACCATTCGGCATTCAAGGGGAGAGGTATGACTTTTTCTGAAGTTCGTGAATATGCTCATGGAGATGAAATAAGAACCATAGACTGGAATGTTACGGCTCGTTTTGGAACACCACACGTAAAGGTTTTTGAGGAGGAAAGAGAGTTAACGGTTATGTTGTTGGTAGATGTTTCTGGGTCACAATATGTTGGATCAGAAGCACAAATGAAGAGAGAATTAATCGCAGAAATTTGTGCAGTAATTTCGTTTTCTGCTATTCAGAATAACGATAAGATTGGAGCTCTATTTTTCACAGATAAAACAGAGTTATTTATTCCTCCAGGAAAAGGAAAAAAACATATTTTAAGAATAATAAGAGAGCTAATTGAGTTAAAGCCAACTAGTGAAAAAACAGATATTCCAGATGCCTTGAGGCATTACACCAATGTAATAAAGAAAAGGAGTATAGGCTTCTTATTGTCTGATTTTAAAACAAATAATAATCAAGAATTAGAAAAATCATTAAAAATAACCAATAAAAGACACGACTTAGTAGCTGTAAAAGTAAAAGACAAGAACGAAGAAGAATTACCAAATATTGGTTTTGTGAAGTTTGAGGACTTAGAAAGTAAAACGACAAAATGGGTGAACACATCAAGTCGAAAAGTGAGGAAGGATTACAAAATAAATGCCTTGAAAGAAGAAAGTGAAATAAAAGAAATACTAAAAAAAAGTGGAGTAGATTTTACCACAGTAGAAACGGATAAATCCTACATCAAACCTTTGATGGATTTGTTTAAACACAGGTAAAATAATTAATAGTTAATAATTGATAATGAGTAATTAACACGGGAATATCTCCTCTTGATAGGAGAATTAAAGAGGTGTGTTATTTGACAAGTAATAAATGAAAAAAAGACTAAAATATATAGTATCAACCTTAGCAATCCTACTAATTGCTAACTCACTTTCCTTTGCCCAATATTTTGAAGTAAAAGCAAGTAAAGATTCAATCTTGATTGGAGAACCAATTGAATTGACAATTCAATATTCTTTATTGAATGCAACCTCACAATTGATTTTTGAGGAAGGTGATAGTCTTGGTAATGGTTTTGAAATATTAGCTGTTTTAGATTCAGGAATACACAGAGGTGAGTCAGAAATATTTCAGAAATATTCAATTACCTCATTTGAATTAGGAAACCAATTTATTCCTTCCTTCTCTATTTATTATGACAGTAATAAAGTGGTTTCAAAACCTATTCCTATTCACATTTCACTAATGAATGTGGATACATCACAACCCATTAGAGATATAAAGCCAATAATTTATGATGAATTAACTTTAGGTGACAAAGTTTCTATAGCTTGGAATTGGATGAAGAAACATTGGTTTATTTGGATTCCAATTTTACTTGGATTGTTGTTTTTAATCTGGATTCTATTCATCAAAAAGAAAACAGAGAAGCAAGAGAATATACCCGTGAAAGAAATTATTCCTGCTCATATTTTAGCTAATTCTAGACTAAAGGATTTGGAAGAACAGCAATTCTGGCAAAAAGGAAAACAAAAGGAATATAACGTGCAATTGACAGAGGTAATTCAAGAATACATTACTAATAGATATAAAGTTCCAACAACCGAAAGAACCAGTGCAGAGATACTTCATTCATTGCGATTTGTGGAAATGGGAGTGGACAATAAAGCTAATTTAAGAGAATTATTGATGTTGTCGGATTTGGTGAAATTTGCAAAAGAATTACCTACTCCAGATGAGAATGAAAAAGTATTGAGAAATGGCTATGAATTTGTAAAAACCACTCAAAAAATAACTCATTAATGAAGTTTTGGGAATTCACATATCATTCACCTTGGTGGTTTTGCTTGTTTGCAATCCTTCCTCTATTAATTATTTTAAGAGTATTCAAAAAAGCGAACAAAGAAACCGTTATTGGTCATTCTGGGTTTAGTTTATTTAGTTCTAAGAGTAATTTCTTATCAGGCTTAGTATTCAATATTCCATTTGTATTAAGACTGCTAGCTTTTTCTTTTTTAATAATTGCAATGGCTCGTCCACAACAAAAACTAGATGACGATACCATTACAGAGCAATCTATTGAAGGAATAGATTTGGTGCTTTCTATGGATATTTCACAAAGTATGGAAGCTTTAGATTTTAAACCAGATAGATTGGGAGCAGCAAAAAAAGTAGCTAAGAATTTTGTAAAGAAGAGACCAAATGATAGAATAGGATTGGTGGTGTATGAGGGTGAAAGTTACACAGCTTGTGCACTTACCACGGATCACGAAAGTCTGTTGAAACGATTTGACAACATAGAAAGTGGAAAAATAGGAGAAGGAACAGCAATTGGGATGGGAATTGCAACAGCAATTAATAGATTGAGAAACAGTGAAGCTAAAAGTAAAGTCATTATTTTATTAACTGATGGGGAAAACAACACAGGAAAAATTCATCCAATTACAGCTTCACAATACGCAAAGGAACTGGGAATAAGAGTGTATACCATAGGAATAGGAACTACAGGTAAAGTAAGGATGCCTGGAGGAACTCCATTTGGCAATAATTACATTGACAGCAAGATTGATGAAAAAATGCTGAAAGAAATAGCAAGTAATACAGATGGGAAATATTACAGAGCAAAAAACATTAGACAATTAGAATCTATTTATGGAGAGATCGACAAACTAGAAAAATCCAAAATTAATACAATTCAATACAAAAGAGATTTGCCTGAGGCATTTCATTGGTTTGTGGTTGCGGCTTTGGTTTTGTTGATGTTAGAATATTTACTTAACAATTTTATACTAAGAGTTAACTCTTAATACAATGAAAAAGAATTGTCTACATAGCGTATTAGTTATCTTGATTTTCGAAATTTTATTTTGGGGAATTGGCTATTTTGTATATCAACATTTCACTACTCAAGTAGAAGAGTTTAGATTTGAAAACAGTGAGTTTGTCTATTATTTGCTAGGAGCAAGAATTTTGATTCTATTATTTATGCTTTCTCTATTCATTAAAAAAAGAAGGCTAAAAAAATATGCTTCTGACAGTGTTTTGGACAAAATGACAAAGAACAAATCTTGGTTAAAGCAAGGATTCAGGTTTTCATTTTTATTGCTTGCCATTTCCTTTTTTATTATTGCTTGGTCAAATCCACAGTTTGGTAAAGACGAAAAGAAAATGAAAACCTCTGGGATAGATATGATGGTTTGTTTGGATGTATCCAACAGTATGTTGGCAAAGGATTTATCGGGAAATATGAATAGATTGGAAGTGGCAAAATTGGCTATCAAAAACCTATTGAGACAACTAAAAGGAGATAGAGTTGGAGTAGTAGTATTTGCTGGTTCTGCATATAATTACATTCCTATAACTAATGATTATGATTATATAAAGCTAGAGTTAATGTCTATAAATCCTGGAATGATGTCTACCCAAGGAACCGCTATTGGTGCAGCTATTGAAACAGCAATGACTTCGTTTGAGGAGAACAAAACCAATAAAGCTATTTTGGTATTTACAGATGGAGAAACGCACGAAGACAATGCAATAAAAGCAACAAAATTGGCAACTAAGAAAGGAGTAAAGATTTACACGATTGGGATGGGAACCAATAAATCGGTACCCATACCAAAAGGAAATGGGAATCAATTTCATAAGGATAAAAATGGGAATACTGTGCTAACAAAGTTGAATGAAAAAATGCTGAAAGATATTGCAAGCAAAGGAAATGGCGAATATGTGCGAGCGCAAAGAACAAAAGTAGATACAGAAAGAATTATCAAAGATATTTCTGGAATGGAGAAGACAAAATTCAAAGAGAAAACATTTTTGGAATACGAAGATCGTTTTCAATGGTTTTTGGGAATTGGGTTACTGTTTTTATTATTGAATGGGTTTGTGTATAAATATTTTTAGAAAAAAGAAACAAGAGATGAGAATTGTGTGAATAGAGAAAATAAGTGTCAGTTCGAGTGAAATAAATGACTGAAAAGGAATTTATTTAGTATCGAGAACAGTTTAGATGGATAAAACGAGAAATTAATGAGTAAGAACTATAACATATTAAGTGTATTGAAAATCAATATTGTATTGACAATGATATTGTCTGTAATTATGAATTCAAATTACTCTCAATCACACAAAATAGAATTAAACAAAGGAAACTCATTGTACGAAAAAGGACAGTACAACAATGCTTTGTCTCATTACGATTCGGCTTTGAGTATTGAATCTAATTATTACTCTGCCTATTTCAATTCGGGAAATGCAACTTACAGAATTGCTCAAAAATCTAATGATAGCTTAAAAGGCAACTATTTTGATAAATCAGTTACGTTTTATTCTTCCTCCATTTCGGAGGCCAAAACAAAATTGGAAAAAGCCAATGCATTTTATAATTCAGGTAATGCTCACCTGAAACAAGACAAACTGAAAGAGAGCATAGAGTCTTATAAAGATGCGCTAAGGAATAATCCGCTAGATGAAGATGCGCGTTACAATTTATCATATGCTATGCTTAAGTTACAAGCTCAAGAAAGTTCTATAGAAGATATTCAGAAAAAGATTGATGACTTGCAAAAGAAAATTGACAAAGAAAAAGACAAAGAGAAGAAAAAGGAGTTAGAAAAGAAGAAGGAAAAAGAACAAAAAAAGAAAGAGGAGAAGCAAAAAGAGGAGCAGGAAAAGAAAGAAAAAGAAGCGGATAAAAAGAAATCTGACATTGAAAAAAAACAAGAGGAACTGAAGAAAAAACAAGAAGAACTGAACAAGAAAAAGGAAGAAGTAGAGAAAGAGAAGCAGAAAAATGAGCAGGAGAAAAAACCGAAAACCGAAAAGCAAAAAAAGGAGGAAGAGCTAAAGAAAAAGCAGCAGGAATTACAGAAAAAGCAAGAAGAACTGAACAAAGAAAAGCAGAAAAACGAGCAAGAGAAACAAGAGGCTGAGCAAGAAAAGAAAAAAGCTCAAAAAGGCAAAGAAGATATTGAAAAACAACAACTTGATAGGCAGAAAGAACAGCTAGATCAACAAAAGAAAGACATTGAACAAGAGAAACAAGAGTTGGATAAAGAAAAACAAGAAGGAAAGGAAGGAGAAGAACAACAGCAGAAAGAGGCTATAAATAAACAGAAGCAAGACATACAAAAAGAACAAGAGAAAACTCATAAGGAACAAGAAGACGCTCAGGAAAAAGGAGACGAGCAAAAGAAAGACGAGTTGAGCAAAAAACAGGAAGATCTCAAACAAAAGCAAGAGCAACTGGATCAGATGAGTAAGGAGCTTTCTGAAGAGAAGAAAGAGGAAGGCGAAAAGAATAATTCTGATGAAAATAAGGAGAATCAAGAAAAAGAAGATCAGAAAAAAGAATCTGATAAAAAGAATGATTCTGGCAAACCTAAAGATGAAGAAGAAAAAAAGGAAGGAGGAAAGCCACAAAAAAGGGAAACTGTTACTTTGCGAAATGCCAAACAAAACTTAGATGCATTGAAAAATGACGAGAAAGCAGTAATGATAAAAATTAACAAATCCAAAGAGAAAAATGGAAAGCTGAACGGAAAAGGAAGTGGCGATTACAAAGAGAAAGATAAGGATTGGTAATGGAATACAAATTCCAAGTACCAAATAACAAATTCCAAACAAAAGTTAACATGAAAATATCAGTAGAATTAACCTGTACACCTTTACAAAACGATTATGAACCGCCAATAAAAGCATTCATTAAGAAAATGCGTGAATCAGGATTGGTAGTACTTGAAAATCCTTTAAGTACTCAGGTGTATGGAGAATATGACGAAGTAATGACTTTGCTAAACAAAGAGATTAAAAACTCTTTGGAATTAGTGGAAGCAGGTATTTTCTTGCTTAAGATTGTGAAAACAGACAGAAGTGAATATAAGCCAAGTTTTTAATGTTAACTTTAAGCAAAGAGATTACAAAAAACTATGGAAAATAATTTAGCGGTATTAATTGATGGAGATAACATTCCATCAGCATACGTAAAGGAAATGATGGAGGAAATTGCCAAATATGGGAATCCTACAATTAAGCGAATTTATGGCGATTGGACTAATCCTGGATTAACAAAATGGAAAAACGTTTTGTTAGAGAATGCAATTACTCCAATTCAACAATACGCTTACACTAAAGGAAAAAACGCAACCGATTCGGCAATGATTATTGACGCTATGGATGTATTGTATTCAGGAAAAGTAGATGGATTCTGTATTGTATCCAGTGACAGTGATTTTACAAGACTAGCTACCAGATTAAGAGAAGCAGGTAAGAAAGTTTACGGAATAGGAGAGAAGAAGACTCCATTGCCTTTTGTGGTGGCTTGCGATAAGTTTATCTATATCGAAATATTAAAGTCTCAATCTAAGGAAGACGAGGAAGGTAAACCGAAAGAAAAAGTAAACATAGATAAAGTAACTCCAAAGGTTATTCAGTTAATTTCTACCACCATAAATGATTTGTCGGATGATGATGGTTGGGCATTTTTGGGAGATGTAGGGAATTTATTACAAAAGAAACAGCCTAATTTTGATCCAAGAAATTATGGTTTTTTGAAATTAACACCCCTTATAAAATCTATATCAAATTTTGAATTGGACCACAGAGAATCCTCCAAAGGGAACAGGAATATTAAGTTGATTTATGTTAGAAATAAGTAGTATGAATTTAATTGATTTTATCATAGGAGCTCTAATAGCCAATGCAATGCCTCATTTTATCTTGGGAATTGCCAAAGTTCGCTATTTAGGATTGTTTGGTTACAGTCACAAAGGAAATATAGCTTACGGAGTTTTACAATTTGTAATTGCAATTATTTTGTTGCTTGTTAATTACTCTTTTGAAGCTATTCTACAAAACGGATTTGTATTGGGTGGATTACTTGTAGTGTTTTTATTCTTGTTTTTTGGTAAGTTTTCTTTGAAATTGTTTAGGGAGAAATAAATGTGATTACAAAAAGGTTAGGTTTGCATAAACAGCTGATCATAAAAAATATATAGTATATTTTTCGTTCGGTATAATTTAAAAATTCAGATGAAAAAGTATTTTATTTCTTTCGTAATTTCAACTCTAACTATAAGTGTAGTTGGACAAATTAATTTAACTAATGGATTGTATGGTTTTTTTCCCTTTTCAGGAAATGCGAATGATTCAAGTGTAACAGCTATAAATGGTGTTAGTAGTAATACAACACTAGCAAATGGGGTTTTTGGCAATAGTAATAATTCATTTAGTTTTAACGGGATTAATTCTGAAGTTAATTTAGGTTCAAGTAATAGAAATGTTGTAGATACAGTTTTAGTTAGTGCTTGGGTAAAAACTAATTTATCTGGTATTATGTTTATTTTAACAAAATATGATTTTATTGTTGATGCTGGATATCATTTGAATCTTAATAATGGGTTTGTTGGTTTTTCTGGAAGGAATGGAAGTGGAAATTACATAAATAATATGAGTACTATTAAGCCAGTAAATGATAATAAATGGCATCATGTCATGGGGCTTGTGGCAGGAAATACATGGGAAGTTTGGGTAGATTGCGAATTGGCATTAAGCTATACATCTGCTACTACATCTCCATCTTTAGTTAATAGTAAGCCAATGGTTATCGGTTTTAATAACACAAATAGTCCTTCGCAACATTATTTTTCAGGTTTAATTGATGAAGTTAGAATATATAACCGTTTGTTAAATCAATCAGAAATGTCCGCACTATGTAAAAAAGTTCAAACTGCAGGAATTAAAGATGTTGAAAAAGAATTTGATTTAACAATTTTTCCAAATCCGTCCAATGGTAGATTTATATTTTCATCAAATTTTATAATAAATAAAATTGAAATTTATTCTTGTTTGGGTGAATTGATTGTTACTACATCAGAAAATGAAATTGATATTTCAAAATTTACAAACGGAATTTATTATGCTGTTATCTCAGATAAATCAGGAGATTTAAGAATTTCAAAAAAAATTATTAAAGAATAGTTAGAATCCGATCCTTTAGATTTATAATAATACTATTTTCATCAGCAATAATTTTGTTCTTTTTCTTTTGTTTTGGTAAGTTTTCTTTAAAATTATTTAGGGAGAAGAAATAAATCACTTCTCAAACCAAGTAACCACACAATCTTCTTGAATAGAAAACCCTAAAGTAAAAGAAGTTCTACTATTCCTCTCTACAAAATGCCCTGTAATCTGGTTTTCTTCTTCATTTATCTCGTCCGTTAAGAGTTGTGTTTTAAACTCTATCACTTCTATTTGTTGGCAAACGGAAGCGAAAGCTTTAAAAGCAGTTTCCTTAGCAGACCAAAGTAAGTTAGAAAGCGTTAAGTTATTGAGAGGATGAAGATCTACTATTTCCATTTCTTTAGGACTAAGAAATTTAGTTTTAACTCGAGTAGCTTTCTCCGATAATTCTTGAACATCAACTCCGCACAATTCACCTCCTTCTTTTATCTGAATCATTACTTTATTGTCCGTATGACTGATAGAAATCTCTTTATCCAAATCAGTCAACTGAGGGTTTTTATTTATATAGTGGATGTGTCCATCAGGAATTATAGATTGCAATAAAGCACGAGAAGCAAGTATTTCTTTCTTTCGCGAAACTTTTCTAAATGAATCCACAATATCACGTTCTTCTTCGGTTAGGTTAGTTATTTCGCAAAGGTTTTCGAAGCTCTCGGTAATGTCCCACAAGTGAATGCTAGAGTGAAAAGTAAGGGTAGATTTAGGCATATTTAAAAGAGTTGATTTTTTACAAAGATAATAGTATCTTTGTATCAAATTTATAAATAAAATATGAGCGAAGTAAAAAACAACACTGAAACTTACAAAGTCAAAGATATTACTTTGGCAGAGTGGGGAAGAAAAGAAATAAGATTAGCAGAATCTGAAATGCCAGGTTTAATGTCTATCAGAGAAGAATTTGGTGCATCTCAACCTCTTAAAGGAGCAAGAATTGCAGGATGTCTTCACATGACAATTCAAACTGCTGTATTGATCGAAACTTTAACTGCACTTGGAGCTGAAGTAACTTGGTCATCTTGTAATATATTTTCTACACAAGATCAAGCTGCTGCTGCAATAGCTGTTACTGGAGTGCCAGTATTTGCTTGGAAAGGAATGAACGAGGAAGAATTTGAATGGTGTATCGACCAAACTATTAAAGGATTTGAAGGAGGAAAACCTCTTAATATGATTTTGGACGATGGTGGAGATTTAACTAACATGGTATTTGATAATTATCCTGAGTTAACTGCAGGAATTAATGGTTTATCTGAAGAAACTACTACAGGAGTTCACAGATTATACGAAAGAATGAAAAACGGAACGTTGGTAATGCCAGCAATTAACGTAAATGATTCTGTTACTAAATCTAAATTTGATAACAAATACGGATGTAAAGAATCTTTAGTAGATTCAATCAGAAGAGCTACTGACACCATGATGGCTGGAAAAGTTGCTGTTGTTGCAGGATACGGAGATGTTGGAAAAGGATCTGCTGCCTCTTTACAAGGAGCTGGAGCAAGAGTTATCGTTACTGAAATTGACCCAATTTGTGCACTACAAGCAGCAATGGATGGATTCGCAGTAAAAACGATGGAAAATGCAATAAAAGAAGCGGATATCGTAGTAACTACTACTGGTAACAAAGATATCGTAAGAGCTGAGCACTTTCAAGCAATGAAAGACAAAACTATCGTTTGTAACATTGGTCACTTTGATAACGAAATTGATGTACCTTATTTGAATGATAATTTCAAAAAGACTGAAATAAAACCACAAGTTGACATTTACGATTTAGACGGTAAAGATATCATCTTACTTGCAGAAGGAAGATTGGTAAATCTTGGTTGTGCTACAGGTCACCCATCATTTGTGATGAGTAACTCATTTGCTAACCAAACTTTAGCTCAAATCGAATTATGGACTAACTTGGATGCTTACGACAAAAACGAAGTATATATGTTGCCTAAACATTTAGATGAAAAAGTAGCTAAATTACACCTTGCAAAAATAGGAGTAGAGCTTACAGAATTAACTAAAGAACAAGCTGACTATATTGGTGTAACGGTTGACGGGCCATTCAAGCCAGAACATTACAGATACTAGTCTTAGTATAAAATATGGAAATTTAAAATGCTTCGAGATTTCTCGAAGCATTTTTTTTGTTCTAAAGTGAAGGAATTATATGTTTTCAATTTTCCATAAGTCCTATAATTGCGATAATTTCATTAATCTGTCTCTGTAGTGTTTAATTTATATAATTTAACAAAAATGAGTGTTTTTACACGATCTTTTCACCTGTCTCAAAATATGATTTAAATCTATCATAAGATTCAAATCTTTTTATAAATAGCGTCTATGTCGTTTAATAACCTTGCTTAATAAATTTTTTTAACAAAATTTTCAAACCATGTGAAATTCTTACTATATTGAAGAAGTTATATATTGAATTGAAATATGAAGAAAATTAAAACTTTTAGTAAAGAAGAAATTGCAAAACTAATATCGAGTAAGGATATTAATGAATTTGGAGCTTATTGTCACGAAGATGTGGATGAAAGCGATTTACTACAATTATTAAATTCAAAGATAGAAACAGATAACTTTACAAGTAAAACGGTTTTAGGAATAGACATTTATAATTACAGTCAATACAAACCTCTAGAACAGTCTTTAATTCCAATACTTTTCAAATTAATTTATGACAAAGCATCAGTGTTATGCAAGTCAGACTCCTCTTTTATTTTTCAAAATTATGAGCAAGAAACTTTTATAGGTCAGTTTATAGATACAGGTGATGGTGGATTTCAAATTTTTGATACTCCAATACACGCTATGGCTTTTGCAATTAATTTCCAGATGATTGTGCGGTATTATAATTCTTTTCGATATTTCCCAAAACTAAGAAAAATTATAGGACCACTAGGATTGAGGTACGCAATGACTCATGATAAAATTTATAAATTCAACAATAATTATTTCGGCCCCTCCATTATTAATAATTCTCGTATTTTGAATAAAGATTCATTAAATAGATTTTTGTTGGATGAGAATACATTTAATTGGTTTTTATTTAAAATAAATGGAATTGAAAACCTTCCTCATGCTTCTATGGAACAACTCAAAGGCTTATTGTCTTTCGTAGATTACAAAGAAGTAAATGGAAACAATAATATTTACATCAATCATGAAGGATTTAATTTTGGAAAAATAACGAGTTGTGACATTCAAAAAATAGGAGATATTATATCAAAAAAGACTAAATTATCAATTTACAACCTTCACTTACAATACCAAGGAACTTTGGGCGAAGACAAATTCAATACAGTTATTTCTTTAGGAAACCTTAATACTGGTGGAATAAGCTAGTTTATTAGTTATTAATCATTTCGAAATGCGATACATATCAAAATCCGTATTAGGATTTTTTAAGTTATTTTTAAATAAGCTCATTCCATTATTAATAGCAACTTTTCTAGACCCAATATTCTCTTTGTGGATAATTGAAATTAATGAATCGGTTAAATCATTTTCGAATGTAAAATTCTTACATTTTATAGCTGATTCACTAGTATGTCCTCTTTTACAGCGTATTGGAAGTATAGAATATCCTACCTCCAAATATTCCACGTCCTCACTCAATGTTTTGGATTAATAATCCACATTGGCCAATAAATTCTCCTGAGACTTTATCAAAAAAAACATTCATTCCGCCCAGTTTTTTTTCATACCGCATCATAGATTTTTCAAACCACTTATCGCACAACTCTTTTTGAGATAAGCTAGGATCAAGGAGTAAAAATTTGGCAACATTTTTTCTTTCAAATAAAGAAAGCCAAGAATCATAATCCTCATTCTTTAACAATCTAAAAGATAATCTTTCTGTTTCTTCGCCCGTCAATAAATAATTCATGAGTTATCTTTTTTGTATAAGTAATATACGATACCATCACTTAGTCCAATTTTTGGAACAATAATTTCGTTAATCCCACATTTTTTTAGGACATTCAAGTAAATTTCACCAGCAGGTACAATTACATCTGCCCTGTCATAACGCAACCTATATTTTTCTGCTCTCTGTTCTTTAGTAAGTAATTTCAAATCATCATATAAATTTTTAATCACAATGTATTTAACTGGTTCTAAGTGTTTATTTAGAGATAACTTAAAGTATCTATTTATATTTCCTCCAGTACCAATGGCTTTAAAATCATGATCAGAATTGGATACATTATTAAGCCATTTGTTTAATTCTTCCCAATCTTTTTCTTTTACTTTTTCCTCTAGAAGACGAACCGTTCCAATTTTAAATGATTTAGATTCTGCTCTTTTTCCCTTATCAAAAATTGTAATTTCCGTACTACCTCCACCTACATCAATGAACAAATAGGAGTCATTCTTACTAATTTTTTGAGTATGGATGGTAGAGAAAATTAAATCAGCTTCCATTTTACCATCAATCAATTTAATGTCAATATCTGTTTCTTTTTTAATGAGCGCAACAATTTCGTTTCCATTTCTTGCTTCTCTCATTGCACTGGTAGCAACTGCTCTAAAATCTTTTACTTGATATATTTCTATCAAGAGTTTAAAAGCTTTTATTGTTTTTATAAAAAGAGCCTTCTTTTCGTCAGAAATATTCCCAGTCGTAAAAACATCTTCTCCCAATCTTATTGGAACACGGGTTAAGGATAGTTTTTGGACGGAAGTTACTCCGTTTGTCTCAACAACTTTGGCAATAAGTAAACGCATTCCGTTAGATCCAATGTCTATGGCTGCATATCGGTCTGGATAATTCATTATTCTCTTCTAATTTATGATTTAAAGTTAAAAATTAATAGAATAAAAACCTTGATTTCACTTGGAAGTTTAACCTTTTTTTTGGGTCAAAATAAATTATTTTATATCACTAAATATTCCTACATTGGTAATTAATTTTACAACCAAAACTGTTTAAAACAATGGAATTACCTAGATTTTTACTTGCAGATTCTACCCAACTACCTGATGAGATGTTTGTTCTACATACGGAGTATCCAAGATTTTTAATTAATCTTGTAAATGACGAAATAGAATGGTTTGATGATTTGGATGAAGAGGAAGAAGAGGAGGAGCTTGTAAATCTTGTTGCCCATTTAGTAGCTGAAGCGAATAAGTTTTATGAAAATGAATTAGAACAGTACGAAAAAGAAGATTTATAATAGTGCCATTAAGAAAAAACATAAAAAAACCTTTGCCTCATGTTATAGAAAACATGGAGGATTGGCCTATATATAGATCTTATAATAACAATGAAGAGTTTCTTGAGAAAGTAAAAGATAAAGTTCTTCAACATCTTTCTTGGTTAAACTTAGGGGAAGAAAATACGTTTAGAAAAGAGCTGAAAAATATTGTTTATCAAGAAAAAATTAGGCTATCCAAAACACCTTGGAAATCAGATGATCCAAAAGAAAAAATATTTTGGAATGAAATAAAAAGGCAATTCAAATCTGTAAAAGATATTGACAACAAAGGAGATGCAGAAGAATTTGACTTGGAGATTTTAAATAAAATTCTTGATTTTTATGGCAAAGAAATGGTTGCAAACTTTAAACCTTCAACCTTTAGGTTTGCTCAAAAAGCATTGCCTTATATTTATTCAAGACTTATCAATTCTTTTCCTCAAGCGCTATACAAAATATTCAGTTCTACGGATATGCTATACGATAGAATGAAAATTAGCGGAGATTTAGATCATTTACGAAAGCTTGAAAATATGGGAACCTTAATTGTAGTTCCAACACATTATAGTAATCTAGATTCTCCTACAATTGGGTTAAGTTTGAATAACATTGGCTTGTCTGGCTTTACATATGGAGCAGGAATTAACTTATTTACAATAAAGTCATTGTCTAATTTTATGCACAATATTGGTGCTTATAAAGTAGATAGAAGAAGAAAACATAAACTGTATTTAGAAACATTAAAAAGTTACTCTACTGTTGCACTTACCGAAGGTGTAAATAGCTTATTTTATCCTGGAGGTTCTCGTTCTCAATCAGGTATGTTGGAAGAAAAACTAAAGTTGGGCTTACTTGGAACGGCTTTGGATGCACAAAGGATAAATCTACAAG
The DNA here is from genome assembly GCA_905182785.1 of uncultured Flavobacteriales bacterium. Taxonomy (GTDB): domain Bacteria; phylum Bacteroidota; class Bacteroidia; order Flavobacteriales_D; family CAJJDF01; genus CAJJDF01. The sequence continues at coordinate 22,799 of CAJJDF010000004.1, read as the reverse complement.
ACGGGAACAAAAAGAAAATCTTTATTATACCAGTAACTCTTAATTATCACTATGTTTTGGAAGCAAAAAAACTGATAGAAAACCACCTAAAAAACGAAGGGAAAGAAGATTATTTAGAAGATGAAAATGCAACTCCATTTGGATTGATAAAAAGAACCTACAAAGTAATTACCTCGAATCCTGGAATGACTGTTTCCTTTGCTCCAGCTCTAGATGTTTTTGGAAATAAAGTAGATGAAGAGGGAGAAAGTATTAGTAAAATTGGGAATAAGGTTGATATTGCAGATTACTTTAAGCTTAACGGTAGTATTATAAGAGATGTTCAAAGGGATCAGCAGTATACTCAGATATTGGGAGAGAGAATTTTAAAGGAATTTAAAGAAAATACGGTTGTGCTTTCTAGTAATTTAGTCGCCTATGTTGCTTTTCAAATAATCAGAAAAAGGTTCAATCAATTTACTGTTTTTGAAACACTTAGTTTACCAAAAGACGAAACAATAGTCTCTGGGATTGAGTTTAAAATAGTGCTGGATAGAATAAGAGACAGGCTAAAAGTTTTGGAAGAAGATAAAAAAATTATACTTTCTTCAGATTTGAATTTACCAACTGAAGAGCTTATGAATGTTGGGATTAAAAAAGTAGGATCTTCTCATCCAACTTATGTTTTAAGGAAGAATAAAAATGGAGTGATATCTACACGAAGTATGAAGTTGCTTTATTATTACCACAATAAATTAAGCAGCTACGGCTTAGACGAATACATTTAAAAAATAATGAGTAAAGTTGGAGTAATAGGTACAGGAAATTTCGGATTAGCTTTAGCTAACTTATTAGCAATTAACAAAAAACAAGTGTTAATTTTTGCTAGGAGAGAGGAGATTGCTGAAAAATTAAATAAAACAAGAGAACACAAAGGACAGATAATAAATGAAAGAGTTACAGCTAGTAATGATTTAGAGTTTATTGCTAAAGAATGCAAATTATTATTTCCAATTGTCCCTTCCAATAATTTTGAGAGTTTATTGAATCAACTTTCACCATTTCTTACTCCAGAACACATTCTTATTCACGGTACAAAAGGACTTCATATCACAGCAGACATTAATGAAGTGAAACACTTGGATAAAAGTCAAGTTCTTACCATGTCCGAATTAATTTTGAAAAATACTTGTGTAGAAAGAGTAGGTTGTATTGCCGGACCTAATCTTGCTAAAGAATTGGCAGCTGAAGAAATAGCTGGAACTGTAATTGCAAGTAGATACAATGATGTAATAAAAGAAGGAAAAAAGGCATTGAATAGTCCTGTTTTTAATGTGTATGGATCCAATGAAATAAAAGGAGTAGAAATAGCAAGTATTCTTAAAAACTACATTGCAATTGCCTCAGGAATGCTGGAAGGAATGGGATATGGAGATAATTCTAAAGCATTGCTAATCACAAGAGGAATGGCCGAGATGGTGTTTTTTGGAAAAGCATTTGGAGCTAGTGAAAAAGCATTTATGGGATTGGCAGGGATTGGAGATTTGATGGCAACTTGCAACAGTAAATTAAGTAGAAATTTTAGAGTTGGGTACAATTTAGCAAAAGGAATTAAAGTAGATGAAACTTTAAATGAAATAAAAGAAGTTGCAGAGGGAATTAAAACTATAAAAGTGGTTAAGTTACTTAAGAGTTATGGGTTTAACTCTCCTTTGGCAGATGCTTTATACAAAATTGTATACGAAGATTGGGACATTACTAAAGGGCTTGAGTACTTGATGAGTTTGCCTGTGAGTGATGACATAGATTTTATAAAATAAGTGAAAATGAAAAAAACTTCTATTTTATTGATATATACAGGTGGAACCATTGGTATGATTGAGGATTTTGAATCCAAAACATTGATACCTTTTGATTTTGAAATCATAGAAAACTTAGTTCCAGAATTAAAAAAAATAGAGGTTAACATTGAAACGATTTCATTTGAAACGCCAATAGATTCATCAGACATGGATATTATTTCATGGAAAAAAATGGCAACAATTGTTAAGGATAATTACGAAAATTATGATGGTTTTGTTATTCTACATGGTTCGGATACTATGAGTTATACAGCATCTGCTTTAAGTTTTATGCTGAAAGGAATAAATAAGCCTGTTATTCTTACAGGATCTCAATTGCCTATTGGAACTATAAGAACAGATGGTAAAGAAAACCTAATTACAGCTATAGAAATTGCAGCTGCTAAAGAGAATGGAGAGCCAAAAGTACAAGAAGTTTGTATCTATTTTGAAAATGATTTGTACCGAGGAAATAGAACATCTAAAGTAAATGCCGAAGATTTTGAAGCATTTAATTCTTTTAATTATTTACCATTAGCAGAGGCAGGAGTTCATATTAAATACAATAAAAATAAAATTCATAAACGTAAAAAAGAAGCGTTTGAGGTTTTTACTGAGTTGGAAGAAAATGTAGTAATTCTTAAATTGTTTCCAGGAATAACGAAAGAAGTAGTTCAAGCTATTTTTCGAATAGAAGGGTTGAAAGGAGTAGTAATGGAAACTTACGGTTCTGGAAATGCAACTACTAAGAAATGGTTTTTAGATGAATTGAGGATAGCAATTGATAAAGAAATTACAATTTTTAATGTAACTCAATGCCTTGCAGGAAGTGTGATTCAAGGAAAATATGAAACGAGTTCAGCTTTCAATGAGTTAGGAATAATCTCAGGAAAAGACATTACGACTGAAGCAGCAATTACAAAAATGATGTATGTTTTGGCTAAATACAAAACAAAAACTCAAATAAAAAGTAAATTAGCTACTAGCTTAGCTGGAGAAATGAGCAAATAATATGAAAATAATAAGTTACATACTGTCTCCAATTTTTGCATTGGTTTTTCTTTTGGTTTTGGTAATTTTTCATCCTATACAATGGATTGCCTTCAATACTTTTGGTTACAAAGCACATAAAGCTGTTGTTGATATTATGAACGGTTTATTAACTCGTACTTTGTTAATTTTAGGTGTTAACGTAAAAAGAGAAAATAAAACTAAAATTTCCGGAAAAAGAACTATAATTTTTGTTTCTAATCACCAGAGTTTGTTTGATATACCACCAATTATTTGGTATTTCAGAAAGCACCATGTCAAGTTCGTATCGAAGAAAGAATTAGGAAAAGGAATTCCAAGTGTATCTTATAACTTGAGGCATGGAGGAGCAGCTTTGATTGATCGTAAAGATGGAAAAGCAGCTATAATAGAATTAATGAAATTTGGAGAAAGACTAAATAAAAACATTTGGTCGTCCGCAATTTTCCCTGAGGGAACTAGGAGTAGAGATGGAAATCCAAAATCATTTTCAGCCAATGGAGTCAAAATGTTGATAAAGAAAAACCCAAATGCATTGGTTGTTCCTTTAACGATAAATAATTCTTGGAAAGTATTTAAATATGGAAAGTTTCCTTTGGGTTTGTTTTCACCAATTACTATTTATACGCACGAACCGATTGAGATTAATTCAATGCCTTTTGATGAATTATTTGAATTGACACAGAACAAAGTAAAATCCAAAATAAGAGTATAACGGATGAATAACCAAAGAGTTTCAATTATAACGCCAGTAAAAAATGGAGCTCAATTCTTAGTAGAATGTTTAGACTCTATCGTTAACCAAACGCACCAAAATTGGGAATTACTGATTGTAAATGATAGTTCTACAGACGAAACTCAATCAATTTTAGAGGAATATGCTCAACAAGACAACCGCATTGTTGTATCTCAAAATAAAGGGAAAGGAATAATTGATGCTCTGATAACAGGGTATGAAAAAAGTGCAGGAGAGTTTATTACTAGAATGGATGCAGACGATATCATGACTCCCAATAAACTGGAATTGCTGACAAAGAAACTGATAGAAAAGGGGAAAGGATATTTAGCTACTGGGTTTGTGAACTATTTTTCTGAAACTGAGTTAGGACAAGGTTATTTTAATTACCAAGAATGGTTGAATGGCTTATCCCAAACAGAATCTAATTTTGATGACATTTACAAAGAATGCGTTATTCCATCTCCTTGCTGGATGGTTTTTAGAGAAGATTTTGAAGCTTCTGGAGGATTTAACTCCAATTTATACCCAGAAGACTATGAGTTGACTTTTAGGTTCTACAAACAAGAATTAAAAGTGGTTGCAGTAAAAGAAGTAATTCATCATTGGCGAGATTATGCTACACGAACTTCTAGAACAGATTCCAATTATGCCGATAATTATTTCATTCAGTTGAAACTGAATTATTTTCTAGAATTGGATTACGACAATTCTCGTGAACTTGAATTATGGGGAGCAGGAAAAAAAGGCAAAGAAGTAGCTCGTTTTTTAATTGAAAAAGGAATTGAATTTGATTGGTTATCTAACAATGACAAGAAAATAGGGAAGGAAGTGTATGGAGTAATCCTTAAAGATTCTATCTCGGCTCTTGAAATAGGAACGCCACAAATACTAATAGCAGTAGGTAGTATGGATTATAACCGTGAAATAAAAAAGGCTTTAAATTCAAAGAATTTAAAGCCTAACATTGATTATTTTTTCTTATAGAAATTACATTCCACCCATTCCTTTAAACATTTTTTGCATTTCTTCTTTTGTCATTATTTCGTAATCAGAAGGGATTTCAAAAATAGAATTACTAATTTCTTTTTTATCAACTGTTGTAACAGTCATTTTCATGCCCATAGTTTCTTGTTTAGTTTCAAATTCCATAGGAAATCCTTCAATATTAACATTAGGTATGCTCTTTCCTTTGTATCCAGGAAGACTTTTTGTGTACCAGTAAGTCACCTCATTTCCATCCTTGTCTTTCAAAATAGCTTTGTTGCATTTATAACCGGCAATTATTTTTGTTTCGCTTTTCTTTACTACTTCAAATACGCTTTTTTTAATCTCATCAGAATCCATTTCGTCTTCCATCATGATTCTTTTCCCCATCATATCCATTAGCATCACAGTTTTTTTTGTCTTGGTGTTACTAATAACTTTTATATTTATTATACCCATTGACTTTTGTTCTGTCATGGTTCTTTCATTTTTCATAACAATTACAGATTTTGTAGGAAGCATAGCTTTGTACATTTCAGCTTCTGCAGGTAAATCAGAGTATGTTATTTTGTAAGTGATTTCTCCTTCAAATGTTTGTGCATTTAATGACAGTAAAGCAGAAAGTAAGAAGATTGAGGTTAGGAATAAATTTTTCATAATTTGTTTTTGTTTTATTTGATAGATAAATATAAGAGTTATTGTTTTCTGTTGTCACTTATTCTTTACAAAAGGTGTACCAAAAGGTTAAATGGTAATCTTATAAGATAGATAATAGAGTAGAGGCTTTGTTTTCAGTTTCATCCCATTCGTTTATTGGGATAGAATCTCTCATAATTCCTCCGCCCAAGAAAAGTGCAAGGTGGGAATTACAGATTTTCATATTTCTTAAATTCACAAACAAACTATGGTGGTTATTGATTCCCATTGGCCCAATAAACCCTGTATAAAGCTCTCTGTTATGATTTTCTAAGGCAGCTATCAGTTGCTTTGCTTTTTGCATTGGAATACCGCAAACAGCAGGAGTCGGGTTTATTTTTTCTAATAAATTCCATAAATCAAATTCTTGCTTTAGTGAAAAATAAATGTCCGATTTTAAATGAATCACCTTTCCAGCTTGTAAATCGTATGGTTTTGAAATTTCATAAGAACTAGAAAGTGGTTTAATTATTTCAGTAATATAATCGGTAACGACTTGTTGTTCTTGTATTTCCTTGTTTGTCCAAGGAGTATTTTCTATTCTGGTTCCTGCCAGTGAAACAGTTTTGAATTGAGCACTTTCTTTTTGTATCAATAACTCAGGAGAAGCACCCATCCAAGTTCCCGTTTCTTCAGAAGAAATACAATAAACAAAGGCTTTTGGGTGTGCATTGCAAAGAGAGTTGAATGTTTTTTCTAAATTAAATTCATTCCCTTTCTCTATCAGTTTCACTTTAGAAAACACTACTTTTTTAAATCCTCCAGTTTTTATTTGGCTTGTAATTTCGGTTGCTTTTTCTAAATAATCCTCCTTTTCAGTTGCAATAGGAGTTGAGCTTCCAAAAGGAACAAAGTTAGGCCAAGAATTAACTTTAGTTTCATAGTCTTGAATGGAGTAGATAGTTCCGTTTTCAAATTCGGAAAAGAAAAAACCTTCTTTGTTGTCACTGTTTTTTAAAAAAGGAAGTTGAGAAGTGAGGCAATAAGAGTCACTTTCGTTTGGCATTCGGTATATTATAACTGATTTAGTATTGTCCATTTCCAAAGAAGTAATAAGTAATTAAAATAGCAGCAATGATACCAGCTAGATCTGCAATAAGACCAACTACGGCAGCATATCTTATTTTTTTAATACCTACAGAACCAAAATAAACTGCTAATACATAAAAGGTAGTTTCAGTAGAACCTTGTAAGACCGAAGTTAATCTTCCTACAAAAGTGTCGGCTCCTTTCACATCAGTAATTCCCTGAGCAATTAAGTTGTTTTCGGCAATTTGCCAAGATTCTAGCATTAATCCTCTTGCACCTCCACCAGATAGCGGTTTCATAATTGCTGTAGGAACTCCTTCAACAAACCTTGTGTCCGAAACAAATAATTCAAATATAGAACGAAAGCCATCCATTAATAAATCCATAGCTCCTGAAGCAGTAAAAACTCCAATTGCACACAACATTGCAATTAAATAAGGGATAATTTTAATTGCAACTCCAAATCCTTCTTTAGCTCCGTCAATAAAACTTTCATAAACATTAACTTTTTTAATTAATGCCAGAATTAAAAAGAAAATAATTATTCCAAATATTAAAAGATTGGATATCAATCCCGAAACTACTGCTAATTCAGATTTTTCAAGTCCATTTAGATACCAAATAAAAACTCCGACAGCTGTAATTGCAAAACCTAAATAGGCTAGAATAGTTGGGTGAAACAGATTTATCTTTTGAAAAATTGAGGTTACAATCAATCCTATTATACTAGAAACAAATGTGGTGATAAGAATTGGCAGAAATACAATAGTTGGATCTACAGAGCCATTACTAGCTCTCAAAGCCATTATGGTTACTGGAATAATTGTTAATCCGGAAGTGTTCAAGACTAAGAACATAATCTGAGCATTAGTAGCTTTTTCTTTTTCTGGATTTAATTCTTGCAATTGATCCATTGCTTTTAATCCTAGTGGTGTCGCAGCATTATCTAACCCAAGCATATTGGCAGAAAAATTCATCATCATAGAACCAATTGCTGGATGATTTTTAGGGATTTCAGGAAATAATTTAGTAAAAAGTGGACTTACAGCACGAGAAAGAAGTTTCACAGCTCCCCCTTTTTCACCTATTTTCATAATTCCCATCCACAAGGCAAGAATTCCTGTTAATCCAATTGAAATTTCGAAACCAAGCTTGGCTCTTGAAAAAAGTGTATCAACAATAGCTTTGAAAACCTCTAAATCTTGAAAAAAAACAAGTTTTATCATTCCAACTACAAACGCAACAAGAAAGAACCCTATCCAAATTATGTTTAATGCCATGCGTTTAGTTAAATAATAGTTTTGTTCACCTCTAAATTAGCTATCCAGTTATGATTTAGCAAATCTTAATGCTAAGTTTATTTACTTGTGTATCCAATTACTTTTAAATCAGTAATAACTCCTTCAAATTCATATTCAGAAACAAGAGATAAACCGAGTTGGTTAGTTTGTTTCTTTTCTGTGTTTTTTATGAAAAACTCGTACTTATTCACTTCGTTTTCAATTGAAATAGCATTAAATAATCGAATATTCTTTTTCTTATCATTCAAAGAACAGGAAATATAACTACTGCTGTATCCTTTTTTAGAAAGTAAGGAGCAAGAAACTTTAATCCAGCTTGTATTCTTTAATATTTCCAAAGTAAGTAGTTCTCCTTTTGAACTATTTGAAGCAATAACTTCTTTTTCAAAATTTGATAGCGATATTGTTTCCTGATTGAAATCCGATTCATTTCTCAATATTTCATCTGTATCCAATAAACTCATGTCTAACGGAGAAGGAGAAGGGTTGAGATAAATACTAGCATAATACAATCTATTCATGTCTCTAGAATGTAACATAGTAGTATTGTATTGATGCAATTGAAATAGATTAACTCCAATAAAGTAAAACAGTGGGATGAATAATAAATACTTCCATTTTTTTGTAGAAAAATAGTGAATAATAGCAGTTAATGAAAGAGCAAAAACAGGGTAACTCTGTACCATTGCTCTAGTAGAATAGGTGGAGCCATATTTCCAGTCGAACCAGGAAATTACAATCCAACTATTTAATATACAAAAAACTAAAACAGATTTTCTGAAAGGAAACTTCTTTATAAAAAAGAAACCGAGGACAAATAAGATGGTAACTGGTGTATAAATAAACCAACCCGTTTCCCATCCAAAAAGAACTCGAAAAAAGGGATTAGCAAACACCCATTTACTTCCTACATCATATACAAACGAACCCGTAATGAGTTTCCAATAAATAAGTTGAGGCAAAATCCCAAGAATTCCAAAAAGAACTACATAAATTAAATGCGATTTATGTTTTCTCACCCATTGCCACTTTTCTCTAGAAGATGCCTTGGTTTGTAAGTTCCACAACAATGGAATAAATAACATAATGGCTTCTGTAGGTCTACAAATGGTAGCAATACCAATCGTAAGTCCAATTACTGAAGCAAATAAAATACTAGGTTTTTCATGCCATTTTATTGTGAAATAAACTATTAGTACGTACAAAGGAAAAATATAAGAATGACTTTGGGCATTGTCAATTCCTATATATTGAATGAGATTTGTAGCCAACACAAGTAACAAAAGACTTAATGAAACGGAGAAATCATTGAAATACCTTAACAAGATAGAGCGTAATAGGAGTAAGGCTAGAATAAAGTACAAAATCACACCATAAGCCAAGGAGTATTGATAAGGAGCAGAAAATCCATCAGCTGGATAGGAAGTGTTTTTTGCTATTAAATGTCCTATTAAAAATAAAGGCGTTTCCATAATTGCAACTCCTCCCAAATATTTGAACACATAATTGCCATTTTCTACTTTATTGGCTTGGTATAATTTACCGCCAGTTACTTCATAAATACTATCTATTGCAGGAATCCAATTGAGTTGTTTACAATCGTCATAAATAAAAATCGAAGGGAGGTAAGAGTAATAACCAAATGAATCCCAAGTTGTTACTTTTAACTCGTTACTGCTAGGATTTGAATTGTAATTAACTCGAAATTGAATTAAAACAATAGTTACCAAGACACAAACGATAAGTGAATACTTATTTTTCATTCTTACAATTTATAACGAATAGTTAGCAAATTACACCCAATGCTTTACCTGTAAACTCTGTCCCAAGAAAGGGCGTGTTTTTAGATTTTGACTTGATGTCTGTTTTCTTAAAAGTCCATTTATCGCTAGGATTAAAGTAAGTAAGTTCTGCCTTTTCTCCAATTTCAATTTTTGGAATATCTACTCCTAAGATTGTTCTTGGTGCATTAGTTAGTTTCTCAATGATTGTTTCTAACGGTAATTTATCTTTTAAAATACTGTGAGCACTTGCAAAAGCAGTTTCTAATCCTATGATTCCAAAATCTGCTAAATCAAACTCTAGTTGTTTACTTTCAATGTCGTGTGGGGTATGGTCCGAGCAAATTGCATCAATCGTTCCGTCTTTCAATCCTGTAATTAAAGCTTCTATGTCAGTCTGTGCTCTGAAAGGAGGCAATACTTTGTAATTAGAATCAAATTCTTTGGTTGCTTCATCCGTAAAAAATAACTGATGAGCTGCAATGTCACACGTTACTTGTATCCCGTTTTGTTTTGCTTGTTTTATCAGTTCTACCGATTTTGCTGAAGAAATACAAGAGAAATGAATAGGAGAATTGTTGTAATTTGCTAGAGATAAATCCCTAGAAATTCGTAACTCTTCACTCAAGGAAGGGATTCCTTTTAGTCCCATTTTGGTACTCGTCTCTCCTTCGTTCATCTGCCCATTATTAGACAAGAATTTATCTTCAGGAAAACTGATTATAAGTTTATTAATGTTTTTCGAGTAAAGTAAAGCTTTAGACATTAATCCAGTGTTTACATCCGATTTATCGTCTGTAAAAGCTAGGGCTCCAGCTAGGCTCATTTCATACATTTCTGATAACTCGTTCCCTTCGTGTTTGTCGCTCAAAGTTCCCAGAGGCGAAATTGTAATAGGAAGCTTTACAGCTTTGTTTACAATGAATTCTACCCTGTTGCTGCTGTCAATTGGTTGTTGGGTGGCTGGTGAAACGATAACATGAGTAAATCCTCCAAATTGTGCAGCTTTACTTCCCGATTCTAGTGTTTCCTTCCATTCTTCTCCCGGTTCTCTTAAATTGGCTTTAAGATCAATCCATCCCCCAGAAACATGAAGGTTCTCGTGTTCTATGACTTCATATTCGGGTTTGGCAGAAATGTTATCCTCAATGTGAGTAATAATTCCATCAGTTATAAGAATGTCTTTGGATTGTAAATGAAATGAAGAGGAGGGTTGAATAATTTTAGCCGATTTTAGGAGCTTTGTGTTCTTCATATCTTTAAGATTTGTCAAAGTTAGGAATATTTTTTTATTCTTCTTAATTATCTTTCAAAAGAATATTTAATCTATCACATTAATATGTCCAAAAATTTCTTTGATTTTTCCATTGGTAGATTTTATCCTTATTTTATAAGGATAGCTGCCGTTTGGTACTATTTCATTGTTGTGAATACCATTCCAACTCGAATTTAAATCATCAGAATAAAAAATTTCTTCTCCCCATCTATTGAAAATAGTCCATTCCAAATTTACAATACCATTGTGGTAAATTATTAACTCATCATTGGTATTGTCTTGATTTGGGGTAAAAGAATTTGGGATATACAAAGTAAAATCATCTTTCACGTTCAATGATTTCGTAAGAGAATCGATACATCCAAATTGATTGATTGCTATAAGTTTAACACTATAAATTGCCTCTTTATTATTTGGAAAAATAACAGGGCAAGGTGAGTTAAGCGTAGAAATTCCGTTCACTCCAGAGAAATCGAAATTCCATAAATATGAAATAGCTCCAGTTGTGTAATTTGAAAAACAAACTGCCGTATTGTAGGTGAAAATAGATTTAGGAGTGAAATCAAAATCTAGGACAGGAAGTGGATTAATAATTGCTCCTATAGTTGTGTCATCCACACAACCAGAATCGGATGTAACGGTTAATGTAACTGAGATTGTTCCACTAGTTGTAAAGCTATAGCTTGTATTTTGGGTTGTGTTATTAATTGGAGAATTCCATGCCCAATTTGCTATTAAACCTTTACTAATAAACGATTTATCTTGAAAATTAGTTATTTCCCCTAAACAAACTGTATCTGCTATAAAATTGGCGGTTGGTTGTGGAAAAGCTACAACAGTTACATTTTTTGTATTAATGCAAAAATTACTGTCTCTTACCGAAATAGAATAAACTCCTGGAGATAGTAAGTTGAAATTTGAATCTGTTTTATAAGGTAAAAAATTAGTATTAAACTGATAAGGAACGGTTCCTCCAGTCGTATTTTTTACATTAATTCTTCCTGTAGAATTATAGAGGCAAGATCCTGAAGAATCATAATCAAAATCTATGATTGTGGAGTCTACAGTATAAATAGTAGACAAAAGACAGGCGCTATTGAAATTTAAAAGAACTTGATAATTACCTGTACCTGAAATTGGTACGGAGTAGCTATTGGTTGTGTCATTTACTAATGCGATTCCATTTTTATACCATTGAAAAGAATTGGGAATTGAGTCATAATGTGCTGTCAACACCAGATTGTTTCTGCAATAGTGACCAGTATCAGTAATAACAACTGTAGGAGATACGTAGCTCACAGTCAAGTTATCAATTGTACCATAATAAGCTTGTGGGGCTGGAGAAGTTAGAATTGCACAACTTGGACCAAACACTATAGTAGTGATATCAAAAGTAGGCGTAAAGGTGAATACATAAGTGTTCCAGGAACTAGTATTGACAATCGGAATTAAAGTATCTAGAGTGACCCAATTTGGACCTAATGAAGGACAATTTGATGTTATTCCACCTACACCAATTGGAGTGTTTGGGTAGGGAAGATTCGCACAGTTATTAGTTCCAAATATAGCAATTGGTCTCGGAGAAAAGCTAGCAATTTGCGCATACTGAAATTGAAGCTTGTAAGTAATTCCTGCATGAAATGTATCAAGCAAGCAAGTTCCAAAATACTCTTTTCCTTGGCCGTTTCCTACAGCAAAGCCCACAGCACCAGTTCCATGAGGGAATGGAGTTGTAGTAGCTGGAACAGAAAAAGAACAGTTATAATAGTCTGGAGAATTGTAGTTTAGAGCATCTCTCCAAAAGTTGACTCTAGCCATTTGAGAAACCGCAGTAGGACAAATGGAGTATGACTCGAACGAAGGGTTTGGAATAATAGGAGGAAGCACCCCAATTTTACAATCACAATCTGTGGTATCATTTAAATCTATTAATCCATCCAAATCATCATCAATCCCATTGTTGCATATTTCTTGCGACAAAGAAGATGAGATAAATAGGAATATAAACACTATGATATTTATAGTTCTTAAAATCATTTCCTGATAAAAATACATAAAAAAATCCCCAAGGCAATAAAGACTTGAGGATTTAAAATATATATTAAGCTATTTTTACTTCTTAAAATTATCAGCTACAATCAATTCTTTAGTCCCGTGAGACCAGCTGTAAAATCCTTCTCCAGATTTTCTTCCCATTTTCCCTGCCATTACCATATTTACCAATAATGGAGCAGGAGCATATTTTGGATTTCCAAATCCATCATGCAATACTTCCATAATAGAAAGACAAGTGTCTAATCCAATAAAATCGGCCAATTGCAAAGGTCCCATTGGGTGAGCCATACCAAGTTTCATAACTGTATCAATTTCTTCAACACCAGCAACTCCTTCGTGTAAAGTAATAATTGCTTCGTTTATCATTGGCATCAAAATTCTGTTTGCTACAAACCCTGGGTAATCATTCACTTCTACAGGAACTTTACCAAGTTTTTTGCTCATTTCCATGATAGAGTTTGTTACTTCATCCGTAGTTGCATACCCTCTAATGATCTCTACCAATTTCATAATTGGAACTGGATTCATAAAGTGCATTCCAATAACTTTCTCAGGACGAGAAGTTACAGATGCAATTTTTGTAATAGAGATCGAGGAAGTATTAGAAGCAAGAATTACGTTATCGGCAGTTAATTCATCCAATTGTTTGAAAATTTTAAGTTTCAAATCTACGTTTTCTGTTGCAGCCTCTACTACCAAATCAATTCCTTCAACTCCCTTTGCCATGTCAGTAAAAGTAGTGATGTTAGAAAGCGTATTATTCTTATTTTCTTCAGTAATTCTTTCTTTGGCAATTAATCTATCAAGGTTTTTTGTGATTGTAGCAATTGCTTTGTCAAGTGATTGTTGCGAAATGTCAATTAATGACACTTTGAATCCAGATTGTGCATAGACATGAGCGATTCCATTTCCCATTGTTCCTGCTCCAATTACTGCAATATTCTTCATAGTTTTTGTTTTAATTTTTTTTTGATGTGCAAATATACCATAATTATAAATTATCCTTTCCCAATCATTTAAATTCTGATTATAAAACTTTACATTTGTACAGTATGAAAATAAACATTGCAATAGACGGGTATTCTTCTTGTGGAAAAAGCACATTAGCTAAGCTTTTGTCTCAAAAAATTGAGTACAGTTATATTGACACAGGAGCAATGTATCGCTCTGTTACTCTTTATTTGGTAAATAGAGGATTGATAAAAGACGGGAAAGTAGATAGAAACCTAATAATTTCAGCCTTACCCAATATCGATGTTACATTTAAATACAATGCTTCCAAAAACCAATCGGATACTTATTTGAATGGAGAAAATGTAGAAGATGAAATTCGCTCTCCTGATATTACTGGTCTAGTGAGTGGTATTAGCACTTTGAAAGAAGTAAGACAAAAACTCATTGCGCTACAAAAGAAAATGGGTGAGGGAAAAGGAATCGTAATGGACGGCAGAGATATTGGAACAGCAGTTTTACCCAATGCCGAAGTCAAACTCTTTGTTACAGCCGATTTGGAAGTTAGAACTCAAAGGCGTTTTAATGAAATGAAAGCCAAAGGATATTCTTATTCTTTTGAGAAAGTGAAAAATAATTTACTGGAGAGAGATCATAACGACACTCACAGAGAGGAAAATCCGTTAAGACAGGCGGAAGATGCTATTTTATTGGATAATACAGAGTTAACAATTGACGAGCTAGTAAATATGGCCTATGATATTGTTATGAAAAAGCAAAATCATTAATTTTAATCAAACTAAATATGAATAGAATTATTCTTGTTTTAATAGGTTTTGGATTTTTTTTTTCTTGCAACAATACCCCAAATAACTACATTCAACTAGAAGGAGAGGCGCAAGGCACCACTTTCTTCATTTCTTATTACGACAGTTTAAAAACTGATTATTCTAGTGAGATAGAACAAATATTGATTGACTTTGACAATCAATTATCTGTTTATTTACCAACCTCAGTAATTTCTCAATTTAATCTTAATAAGATAGATACAGTTTTTAATTCGGATAAAACTACTCAGTTATTCGATTGTTTTAATAAATCTATTTCTATTCAAGACTATTCTCAAGGTAATTTTAATCATGGCTTGCAAAATTTAATAATGACGAATCGGTTAAGTAGTTATTCGGAAGGTGTTTTTAATAAAGAAATAATGGATTCAATATTGAGCATTACTTCAGAAGTAATCCTGACAGATGAATTTATTATAAAGAAAGACACGTTATCACAATTCAATTTTGATGCGATTGCACAGGGATTGTCTGTGGATGTTATCTGTGATTTTTTCAATTCAAAAGAAGTAGAGAACTACATGGTAGAGATAGGAGGAGAGGTGAAAGTGAAGGGGAATAGTTCGTATGGAAAACTATGGAAAATCGCTTTGGAGTCGCCATCTTCGACAGTAAAAAACAGAAAAGTACAAGAGACAATTTCATTAAATAACGAATCGGTTGTGACTTCTGGCAGTTACCGTAAGTTTAAAATAATTGATGGGGTAAAATATTCTCATGCAATAAATCCGAAAACAGGATTGGGAGTCACTCACAATTTATTGAGTGTGTCTGTAATTACTGATAATTGTGCCATTGCAGATGGATTGGCTACTTCATTTTTAGTTATGGGAAAAGAAAAAACAATAGCTTTTCTTGAAAAGGATAATAAGTATAAAGCTAAACTACTATTTATTGAAAGCGATAGTATAGATAATTATACGACTTCTTATTATGGAGGATTTGAGGATTATTTGGTTAAATAATTAATCCAAAAAAGCAGAAAATTCATTGTTTTCATAAACCACTTCAATGTGATTTTCTAGCGTAGTAGAAAGTGTAAGTCCTGCGTAATCGGCTTTTATAGGGAACAACCTATGTCGCCTGTCAATAAGAACTACAGTTCGCATTTTGCTTACTTCGTGTCTCAAAATTATATGACTGGCGTGCATTAACGTTTCCCCTGTGTTTAATACGTCATCGACTAAAATTGCAACTTTCCCTTTTGGGATTTCTAATTTTGTTTTGGAAGATAAACATTCTACAGAATTTCTTTTATTAATTTTTAATTCAATAAGATGAAATGAATTGGTGCTATTTTTTTCTAGGTATTGAATCAAATATTGAGCAAAAACAAAACCTGTATTGGCAATTCCAATGATATAAACCTCTTTTTCATTCAAATTGTCTTCAATAATTTGAAAAGCAATTCTATCAATTTTTTGTAAAATTTGAGAATGAGAGAGTAATTCAGTTGGATCTGCCATGGTTATTTTTTTATAAAATTAACAAAAACTTCTTTGCCAGCTCTAGATTTTATAGAATTATAGGCCAACTCAATGGTTTTTAAGTTAAACTTTGGTTCAAATAAAGTTTTGTAGTCTTTCTTTTTTCCACCAAATGGAGGATGTTCTGTATTTAGTGGAGCATCAAACATTAGTCCAACTAATTTTCCTTGTTCACTTAATAAGTCATGTATTTTATTTACATAATCTTGCCTAAGGGTAGGATCCAAGGCGCAGAAAAAGGTTTGTTCTATAATAATGTCAAACTCACCTTTAAGATCAAAAAAATCTTGATACAATAAGTTTAAAGAAGGAAAGCTCGGTATTCGAATCTTGATATTTTTTAGTGGTTGTTCAGAGATATCAACGACAGTAACATTATTAAAGCCTTGATTGTGAAAGTATTCAGCTTCATAACTATTTCCTGCTCCAGGAATAAGAATTCTTAATTCTTTGTTATCAACTTGGTCAATGTATTCTTTTATTGGAGTAGAAACATATCCAATATCCCAACCAGTTTTATTGGCTTCGTATTTATTATCCCAAAACTCTTTATCAATCGTTTGCTTCATTGTTATTCAATTTTTTGATAAGAGTATAGGTTATGATTGCACCAGTAAGTGGAAGTAATGACAGTCCAAGATATATATTATAGTTTATCGCTCCAAAAATTGCTGCTGCAATTACAGGAAATATAGCATTAGATAAAGATTGAATGGATTCACTTATCCCCATTAATTCGCCTAGTTTATCCTTGTCTGCGTGTTGCGAGATTAAAGAATTAAATACAGGAATACTTAATGATAATCCAAGATTAAGAACGTAATATAAAACCATGTAAATCCAAAGAACATCAGTGACTGTAATGGCAATGAAACCTAGAGACATTAATCCAAATCCTAATCCTAATGTTTTCAATTCGCCAATTTTAACTACTATTTTACGATAAATAAAAGCTTGATTAAATCCTAGGAAAAATCCAGCAACAAGCATAAATAACCCAACCCCAATTTCATCAAATTGAAATAATTCAATGATAAAAAGAACAATGGTAGAAATATAACAAGCCATAGTAACACTCATGATTATTTTGAGCATAAGTACTTGTTTTATAATCATTTTTGGATTTAATTCATTCACTCTTTTTACCAGGTTGAATGATTTTATAAAGTTATGTTTTACATAAGGTCTTCTTTCTTCTTTTTTGAGAGATTCCTTCAAGAAAAACATCAAAGCGATTAAAGTTATAAAGGAAATAGAGGCTGCAGTAATAATTGTTCCTAAGTACCCGATAGAAAAGCTTGCTGTAAATCCACCAATAGCAGGTCCAATCACAAAACCAATTCCTGCAATTCCTCCTAGAGCTCCAAAAATTGTTTTTTTCTGTTCAGGAGTTGTGATATCAGATACATAAGCATTTGCAACAGAAATATTTCCTCCTGTAAGTCCGTCGGCAATTCTTGCAAAAGCAATAATTAGAAGAGGTAAACAGAGATAAAATAATTTTCCCATAAAAGTAAAAGTAGATTCATCTAATGCATTGTAAGGAATGAAATAGGCAACTGCAAAAATCCCCCAACTCAAGAATGTTCCTAATTGTGAGATGAGTAAGATTGGTTTTCTTCCTTTACTATCAGATAATTTACCTAGATAAGGAGAGCCAATAAATTGAAAAAATGAATAAGTAGAAAGTAGTAAACCATAAATATAATCGGGGGCATTTGCTTCTCTTACAATAAAAGGGAGGACAGGTATCATAATACTAAACCCGAGAACATTTACTAAAGTAAGTAGATAAGCAGGTAGTATTTTAAAGTTTTTCAATTGGATTTCCTCTTTTTATAGATTTTGTAAAAGTAAACAAAATGATAGATTTAATCTTTATAAAATAAGTATCTTTGTATAAACAAATTTTTAAAAATGGAAAACGGAATATTCGCAAAATTTAATACTTCTAAAGGAAGTATAACAATACAATTGGAAGTAGAAAAGTGCCCAATGACAGTGGCTAACTTTATAGGTTTGGCAGAAGGTAAAATAGAAAATGATTCAAAAGCCCCAGGAGAGCCTTATTACAATGGATTGAATTTCCACAGAGTAATTCCGGATTTCATGGTACAAGGTGGTTGTCCAAATGGAACGGGAGCAGGAGGTCCAGGATATGATTTTAAAGATGAATTTCACCCGGCTTTAACCCATGATGCTCCAGGAATATTTTCTATGGCAAATGCAGGTCCTGGAACAAACGGGAGTCAGTTTTTTATTACTCATGTTGCAACACCATGGTTGGATGGAAATCATACAGTTTTTGGTCACGTAATTGAAGGGCAAGCTATAGTGGATGAAATTAGAGGAGGAGATTTAATGGAATCGGTAGAGATTATTAGAAATGGAGCTGATGCAGAAGCATTTGATGCAGCTGCAATTTTTAATGAATTGAAATAAACTCATGATGGTTTTTTATTTTTTTGAGAATCTAAATCGCCACTAATTATTTGTGGTTTATGGATATTTTTTTTTACATAAATGAATAAATTAAAATTTATATTAGGGTTAATAATTGTTGTGCTCACAGTTTCATTTGTGAGCTCAACAAAACCTTCGTATAAATTTGCGATTTTGAAATATAGTGGAGGAGGAGATTGGTATGCAAATCCAACTTCGGTTCCCAATTTGGTTAGTTTTTGTAATGATAATCTCAATATGAATATCAACCAAACTGTGGATGAAGTAAATGTGGGTGATGCAGAATTATTTAATTATCCATTCATTCACATGACTGGTCACGGAAATGTGGTATTCAATGAGAATGACGTTACCAATTTGAGAAAATACCTTACAGCAGGTGGTTTTCTTCATATTGATGATAATTATGGGATGGATAAATTTATCCGTACCGAATTAAAAAAAGTATTTCCAAACACAGAATTGGTAGAATTGCCTTTTAATCATCCAATATATAATCAAACTTATAAATTCAATAAAGGATTGCCAAAAATTCATGAGCACGACAACAAAGCGCCTCAAGGATTTGCGATCATAAAAAATGGAAGAGTATTGGTTTTTTACTCAGTAGAGTGTGATTTGGGAGATGGCTGGGAAGATAAG
The DNA here is from genome assembly GCA_905182785.1 of uncultured Flavobacteriales bacterium. Taxonomy (GTDB): domain Bacteria; phylum Bacteroidota; class Bacteroidia; order Flavobacteriales_D; family CAJJDF01; genus CAJJDF01. The sequence continues at coordinate 3,698 of CAJJDF010000004.1, read as the reverse complement.
TTGGTACACAATGACACCAAAGAAGCTAGAGAAAAGGCGTTTAAAATGGGAGCAAATATTGTTCAGTTTTCTTTAATGAATAACTAATGGATTTACAAGTATTAAATACTGCATTAGAGACAGAACTAAACGAAAATTTATATCAAAAACTTGTTTCTCAATTAGAAAAAGACTTTGTGATGTCAGGAATTACTTATGATTTTAGTGATTTATTGCCAGAGCAATTGGTTAATTCCTTGTATGAAGTGTTAGAAGAATTACTTTCAAAAGAATACCCAACTTTGCTTAATTTATTGTACCGAATGGATATTCCAGAATCGGCAATCAATTTTAGTGATGAAACTACGGTTGAACAACAGTTAGTTAATTTAATTTTAAGAAGAGAGTTTCTTAAAATTAAATTGAGAATGAAATATTCTTCATAATATCAATAACTCCAACGAATTCCATTAATTAGTTACTTCGGTTTTTAGTTATAGAGTATCTGAAGATATATTCGCCTAAATTCTAACTGTATTATTTGGAATAACATTGTTACAACAATCAATTACGAAACTATAGGGCATAAAAAAAGCTCCGAATTTCGGAGCTTTTTTTGATATCATATAAATATCGTAAGTTAACTAAAATTAGTCAACAGTTACGTTTAATGCATTCAATCCTTTTGGAGTTTCTTCTACTTCGTAGTTTACTTTGTCTCCTTCTCTTATTTCGTCAACTAATCCATTTGCATGTACAAATACATCTTTTCCACCTTCGTCTGGTGTAATGAATCCAAATCCTTTTGTCTCATTGAAAAATTTTACTGTTCCGTTACTCATATTGTTTATTTTATATATTTTAATAAGCACAAATGTACTTTTTAATTATTTAATAAACCAACAAATACTAACTTATTTTCAATTAGTTATATGAATAAGTTTTTTATTTATTAATTACTCGATTGATTTATCAATTTACTATTCACTAAATAATTGATTTACAATGATAAGCAGACATCTAGTAATTATTTTACTTTTTTAAAGAAAACTTCTCCAATTAGTTTTTTTTTTGATTATGTCTTTATAGAGTCGATTTTTGATAAAAAAAAGTGTAAATGCCAATACTCACAAAAATATTTTAGGATTAGCCACATTATTATTAATTGGTTCTGTGTTTATTTATTAAAGAGTTCAATAGAAAGTAGATTTGAGACAAGGGGGGGCTTTTTTATTTAAATGTTACTTTATCTCTAATTAGAGGTCTATGTAAACCTGTATTCCAACAGTTTAAAGCAATGTAAATTATATAGAAACTAATTTTCAAAGGCAATCTTTCTTAATTGAAAGGTAGATTTTTTTAGTTTCCAGCTATTCTATCTCCTAAATCACCAAAAGCTTTACCAAAATCTATGTCATCAGGCATTTGAATTTGTTTGGCTTCCATAACTCCTTCTTCGTTCATCCACAATATATATTTCCAGAAAAAAGGAGAGTCTTCCTCAAAACCAAATTGACCAAAACGAATGTCAGTAAATACTAGCGTATCTCTCTCTCTTTGTTCTATTAGATACCATCCCGCAGCAATGTGTTTGAGTTGTTTTACTACTTTTTGTTGCTTGTAAGGTTCTAGTAAATGATGATTTTTTTTAAATTCTGGAGAAAAAGTAATTTCTTTAGAATCAAAAAAGGAATAATAGCCCATTCTATAACCTGTTTCGGTTTCTATTTGTGCATTCCACAAAATGGTATTTAGTGGAGTAGGACGTGTTTCCAATTCTAAATAACTAATGTTTTCTTTTTCTAACGCTTTCTCAAACTTCCCAAAACCTATTCCTTTCAATACAAAGCTCAAAGCCATGTAAGCAGTACTTACAATAAGACCTATGTTATTAAATCTAGTTCTTTTAGGATTTGTTCTTTTGTAACACAATGCAATTATTACAAAAATCAGAAATGGGACAGTATAAAGAGGATCTGCTACAAAAATATTTTTGTAAGCTAATCTATAATCAAAGGGCCAAAAGAACTGCGTTCCCCAAGTTGTATGAGCATCTAGTAATGGATGGGTAACCAAAGCCCAGAAAAATAACCAAGACCAACTTTTCCAGGTAGCTTCTGTTTTAATTTTTACTTTATAGATTAACCCGAGTATTAATAAAATTACAATTGGTATTGTAATTTGTGCGATAAGAAATTTAGCAGAAACTGCCATCAATCCAAAAACAACAATTGTAATTGCTGCTAAAGTAAATTTTTGATATTTGGTAACTAACCAAGCCAAAACTGGAGCCATTACGATTGAGAAAAATAAGGAATGAGATATTCCTCTGTGCAATTCTGTGGAAGTTATAGGGTCAGTAAATAATTTGATAAATACATCTAAATCTGGAATTGTACCAGCAATTGCTCCCCAAAGCATAGCTTTGTTTCCAACTTTTTTACCTAAGACAGCTTCACCTACTGCAGCTCCTAATACTATTTGTGTTAATGAATCCATTAGTTAGAAAATTCTTGTTTAAAAGGTTTACGTAATTCAAATTTACTGGGCGAAATAAAATGAAAAATCGGTTTTAAAATCATATTATGTAAAGTGCTGTTATGCTTTGCATACAAGTTCATATTCTCAGGAACTGCTCCAAGCGCACTTTTTATCAATTCACTAGTCCTACCAAGATGAAGTTCTTTTACCTTTAGCAAAATTGCTTGTTCAATATAGTCATAGAGTAATCTTTGGTAAATTGAATAGGTGTTATTCTTGCCATAATCTATCCCTACATAATTGGCTTCCAAAATATTATTGTTGAGAAGTGCTGTACTAAATCCTATTAATTCTCCTCTGTAAAATGCTCCTTTAAGAATGAATTTAGCACCTAATTCTTCTTTCAGCTTTACAAATGCAAGTGGCTTTATTTTACCGAAACTAAAGTTTGATTTTTCGGCTACGTTATTAAATAATTCTTCAATTCTAACGCCACTACTTGATATCTCTTGGCTCGATAAATCTTTAAATACTAAGTCTTCCGATTTTTTATAAACACTTTTTGCTCTAGTCCTGTATTTTGTTTTTAAGCTAAATAAATATTCATCCAAATTATTCCAAGTATCATGAATAGGAAGAATCATATTCACATCTATCATAAATTCTCTGAAACTGTGATTTTTGAAAAGTTTCCCGTACGTATTTTCTTTCGCCCAAAATTCTTTAAAAAGAAACAAACTAGCTTTTTTATTCGCTTTATTACTGTGTTTTTTAATCTGTTTTGATAAAATTACCATTTCATTAATAGCACTCTTTTTGGAAAGAGAGTCAGAATTAATAAATCCATTTTCTCCATCAGAAAATACATTTCCACAGACTAAAACATTGAAAGTAAAAAGCTTTGATTTTGCTCTGCTTACACAGGAGATTAATTGATTGGGCTTGTGCTTTCTTTTGTCTGTAAACGTTACAATTTGAAAAGCACTGACTAATACTGGTTCGTCATTTTGATTGTACGAAATTGAATAGTAAAAATCCATTTCATCTTTCATAGACTCCTCTAAAGCCTTAAGGTAACCGTATGATAAATAGATATTTGTTTCTCCCATCACATTTCCCCAGTTAGTTTGGTCAATGGATTTAATAGAAGTAACTATTTCTCTTGATTTTACTATAGATTCAATTTTAGACAAATTTTATTTTTTAGTTATTCAAATGTAAAACTATTATTAGGATAA
>CAJJDF010000003.1 GCA_905182785.1 uncultured Flavobacteriales bacterium | reverse complement strand
CCTGAAGGAATTTTTACTCTAAATGGAGTAGAAACGGTTATTTTTTCTCCTGGTTTTAAGGGAGATTTCAACATCAGTTTACCAATGTCTTTGTGAGATAAATTGTATAAAAACTCGACTTTATTTCCATTTACTTTAAAATCCAAAGAGTCGATAAAACCTTTATCAATCTCTGGTAAGTCTTCCATTATTTTATTGCCATCCCTATAATGTTGTTTTGCCATTGCCGATTTATTATCTGCATAAGCATTGGGCCACAAATGGATATAAATAAATGATAATTCGTCTGGTGAGTTATTTACGTATTCAAATTCTTCGTAAGCATGCAACATCAAGTTTTTGTCGTCTAGCGATACTTGGATGGTATAGTTTACTTCTTGTTGGAAATAATTTTGACCAACAGAAAGATTTGAAATAAATAGGAATAGGAGAAGTAGGTTTTTCATAGTTTAAGATACAACATCAAACCATAATACAGAAATAGTTTTTTTTAAAAAAAATAAACAGTAAATTAATACCCATACTTTTCTTTCCAAACAGCTTGCAGGTTCTTTCTCATGTCTTTCTCACGGGTGTTATTTCCTGGTTCAAATAAGGTTGTCCCTATTATTTCTTCGGGCATGAATTCTTGTTCGTCTAATTTCCCTGGATTATTATGAGAATATTGATAACCTTTTCCGTAATTCAATTCTTTCATCAATTTGGTTGGAGCATTTCTTAAATGAAGAGGAATTGGAAGATTTCCTGTTTCATTTACCAAGGCTTGTGCATTGGCAATTGCTATATACGAAGCATTACTTTTTGCCGAACAAGCCAAATAAGTCACACATTGTGAAAGGATAATACGAGATTCTGGAAACCCAATAATTTTAACTGCTTGAAAACAATTATTTGCCATTATCAAGGCCGTTGGATTTGCATTTCCAATATCTTCTGATGATAAAATAAGTAACCTACGAGCAATAAATGTAGGGTCTTCTCCCCCTTCTATCATTCTCGCCAAATAGTACAAAGCAGCATTGGGATCACTTCCCCTTATCGATTTTATAAGAGCAGAAACGACATCATAATGTTGCTCACCCGATTTGTCGTACAATAAAGTTTTGTCCTTTATTAATGAATTAACCAATTCATTATTCAATACAATTTCCTCTTCTGGCACACTGTTTACGACCAACTCAAGTAAGTTGAGTAATTTCCTTGCATCTCCTCCCGATAAACCAATTAATGCATCTACTTCTTCTACTTTTATGTTTTTGTCTTTTAAAACTACATCTTCTCTTACAGCTCTATGAACAAGGTTTTCTAAATTTTCTTTAGAAAAATGTTCCAATACATACACCTGACTTCTAGATAAAAGTGCGGGAATAACTTCAAAAGAAGGATTTTCTGTTGTGGCACCAATAAGTGTAATTGTCCCTTTTTCTACTGCTCCCAATAATGAATCTTGTTGAGATTTACTAAATCTATGAATTTCATCAATAAAAAGAATGGCATTATTTCCTCCAAACATTCCTTGATTTTTTACTCTTTCTATGATTTCACGAATGTCTTTTACCCCAGAATTAATGGCGCTAAGCGTATAAAAAGATCGTTTTAGGGTAGTGGCAATAATATTAGCAAGCGTAGTTTTTCCAACTCCTGGAGGTCCCCACAAAATGATAGACGGAATAAAACCTGTCTCTATTGCTTTTCGCAAGGATGCATCTTTTCCTACCAATTGTTCTTGTCCAATATAATTGTCAAGTGTAGTTGGTCTTAATCTTTCTGCTAATGGAATTTTATTCATTATTTTATAGTCGTTAGTCCAGAGTCTTTAGCTTAATAAATAAAATATTTATTGTTTTTTATCTTGAATTACTCAAATCGAACCCTGAGTTTGATTCCAATTTCTCGGGAGAAAATATCGAAGGGTATCACTTAAATATTTCTTCTTTCGTTTTTTTCCATCTTTTATGTGACCACAACCAATATGCAGGTTCATATTCAATCGTTTTTTCTAATTTTCTTATGTATAAATCTATTATTTCACCATATTCTAATTGGCTTGGTTTTTCAGTCAATAAATGATAATTCACATTAAAATAGCCTCTTTTTTCTTTTAAAATTTCACAATAAACAACTGGCCTATCAAAGTCTTTGGCATATTTTTCTGCGCCAAACAAAAAAGGTGTTTCTCTTCCTAAGAAAGTTGTCCAGTAGGCTCGCTCTGGCTTTGAAGGCCATTGATCTGAACCAAATACGATAGAAATTGGTTTTTTGTGTTCCATTTCGAAATAGGACTTAGCTTCTTTCATAGGAATCATATTCATTCCATAGGCTCCACGACTAGATTTCATTTTTTTATCAAAAAAATTAGAACTAAGCGGTTTATATATTCCATACTGCTTATGTTTCATTGCATTTCCTGCTGCAATTGCAGACATTTCCCAATTCCCATAATGTCCTCCAATAGTAATAATGGATTTACCTTTATCAAATAAAGCATCTGGTAGATCTACGTTATTAAACTTTACTCTCTTTTTTATTTGTTTTTCTGATACCGTGAAGTTTTTTATTGACTCTACAATTAGATCACAAAAATGGCTATAGAATTTTTTTACAATCTTGGTGATTTCTTCAGATGATTTAGCTGGAAAACTCTTGCTAATATTATCTACTATTACTTTTTTTCGATACCCAATTATATAATACATTAAAAAGTAAACAAAATCCGATACTCTATACAAAATAAAATAAGGCATTCTAGACAAAGGAATTACAAAAAGGTAGTAAAAAACCTTTGAACCCATTATGTTAATTCTTTTTTTCATTTAAAACTTCTTCTTTCGTCTTTTTCCACCTCCTGTGAGACCATAGCCAATTGCTTGGACTCTTAGCAATTGTTTTTTCTAATTCATGAATATAAGAATTTGTTATTTCTCCTTTACTTAATTCAGAAGGATTTTCTGATAATAACTTAAAATTAACTGAATAATACCCCCTTTTTACCTTAACCATTTCACAATAGACAACCGACCAATTAAAAAGTGTTGCATACTGTTCTGCTCCAAACAAAACTGGAGTATCTCTTTCTAGAAAAGTTGTCCAATAGGCTCTCTTAGGGTTAGAAGGCCATTGATCTGAGGCAAAGAATATTGATACAGGCTCTTCGTATGTTTTTTTAAAATATTTTACTGTCTCAGACATAGGAAACATCTTTAACCCAAATTTCTCTCTTGCCTTTTTCATTTTCACGTCAAATAAATTACTTGTTAAGGGTTTATAAATTCCAAGTTGTTTATGTTTTGACATATCTCCCAAAGCAACTGCAAGTATTTCCCAATTACATTGATGGCTAGTCATTGAGACTATATTCTTGTTTTTTGCATATAATTTATCTAGAATTTCAACATTATTAAAAACAACTCTTTGTCTAATTTGTCTTTCACTTATTGTAAAATTCTTAATTGATTCAATTACCAAATCACAAAAATGTTTGTAGAATTCTTTTACAATTTTAGTTACTTCTAAAGGTGACTTAGCTGGAAAACTATTAGTGACATTTTCTACTATTACTTTTTTCCTATATCCAATATTATAAAGTACAAAGCACATCAAATTTGAGAGACCATACAGTATAAAATAGGGTAATCTTGAAATTGGAATAAGAATTAAATAGTATAATATTTTTGCTCCCATAATAAAGACAAAGGTAAGGAAATATAGAGAATAGAAACGGGAGGATTCTTCTAAATTACTGTTATCATTTCTTTTTTCCAGTAATCGTATAAATATGTTTACCTCCTAATAGAGGTTTTCCATAATCACAAATATATTTATCAAATGAAACAGATAAACTGTAGTCCTCATCAATTATTCCTTCTTCACTGCATACACTCATACTTCCAGATTTATTTAGTGTAAACTCTATCGATATTACATCTTCAATAAATAAGTTCATTTTATCTCTTTCTAACTGTCTATCGTATGATAATTCGCCATTTATTTGATTAAAAAAAATAGTGTCAACACTTTCTCCGGTTATACCTTTCACAAAGTTATATCCAGAAAAACTATACTCACCTACATATTTATTCCTGTAATCAAATAACTTTTTTTTACAAGAATACATTGACAGTAAAAACATAAAAAATAATACTAAGTACTTCATAATATGAAAGTAATATACAAAAAAAATCCTTTTGAGAATTAACTCAAAAGGATTTATAATTTCTGTTCCAAAGAAATGGGTAACCTTATTTTTTTAAATTATCTACTACTGCTTTAAAAGCTTCTGGGTGGTTCATTGCTAAATCAGCAAGAACTTTTCTGTTCATTTCCATTCCAGATTTGTTAAACGACCCCATAAAGGTTGAGTAACTCATTCCATTTAATCTTGCAGCTGCATTGATTCTAAGAATCCATAATTTTCTGAAATTTCTTTTCTTTTGCTTTCTGTGGATGTATGCATATCCCATCCCTTTTTCTACTGCATTCTTTGCAACAGTGTATACATTTTTTCTTTTCCCAAAGTAACCTGAGGCTGCTTTGATAATTTTCTTTCTTCTTTTACGTGAAGATACGCTATAGGTAGTTCTTGGCATTTTGTAATTTTTTTAATAATCAGTGCTCTTAGTTGAGTCTTTTAATTTTACTGAGTTACTTGGCGTTAATAATTGAACCTGTTTTCGTGTATTAGATACACAGTTGTTGCTTGATACTTTTCACATCAGCTTTATCTACTAATGTTGCTTTTGTCAATTTTTTCTTTCTCTTGTGCGATTTTTTAGTCAAGATGTGACTTTTAAATGCATGTTTTCTCTTAAGTTTTCCTGAAGCAGTTACTCTGAATCTCTTCTTAGCACTTCCTTTTGTTTTCATTTTTGGCATACTGTCAAAATTTTTATTGGTTATTTTTTCTTTGGAACTAAATTTACTATCATTTTTTTACCTTCCATCTTTGGCATGGATTCAGGTTGACCATACTCTTCAAGTTCATCTACGAACTTAAGAAGTAATACTTCTCCCCTCTCTTTAAATACTATTGTTCTTCCTTTAAAGAATACAAAGGCTTTCACTTTTGCTCCTTCTTTAAGGAATTTCTTTGCATGGTTCAATTTAAAATTAAAATCATGTTCATCTGTATTAGGACCAAATCGTATTTCTTTAATTACGACTTTAGTCTGTTTAGACTTCAAAGCTTTCTGTTTCTTTTTCTGATCGTACAAGAATTTCTTGTAGTCAATTATCTTACAAACTGGTGGTTTTGCATTTGGAGAAATCTCTACCAAATCCAATTCCATACTGTCTGCTAATTTAATTGCATCTTCAAGACTTATTACTTGTGGTTCTACATTATCACCAACAAGACGTAACTCTTTTGCACGAATTCTTTCGTTAATTTTGTGAGGATCTTCTTTTTTTTCGAATCGTCTTCTTCCTCTATTGTTATTTCTTAAAGCTATGGTAGTTAGTTTTAGTTAATGTTTAATTTGTTCTTCTATCTCTTTGTTCAGTAATTCGGCAAAATTTTCTAATGAAAAACTACCTAAATCACCTTCTCCTTGTTTTCTCACAGAGACCATGCTATCACTAGCCTCCTGCTCTCCTATTATAAGCATATATGGCGTCTTGTTTAACTCCGTATCTCTTATTTTTTTACCTATCTTTTCGTTTCTGTCGTCTACAAGAGCGCGAATATCGTAATTTTTTAATGATTTAGAAAGATTTTCGCAATAATCATTATATTTTTCGCTCAGCGGCAAAATTGCAACTTGTGTTGGAGTTAACCACAATGGAAATTTCCCAGCACAATGTTCGATAAGAACTGCAACAAATCTTTCTAAAGAACCGAAAGGCGCTCTGTGAATCATAACAGGTCTATGCTTTTCATTATCAGAACCCGTGTATTCCAACTCAAATCTCTCTGGCAAAGTATAATCTACCTGAATAGTTCCCAATTGCCAACTTCTTCCTATGGCATCCTTTACCATGAAATCTAACTTTGGTCCATAAAAAGCAGCTTCTCCGTATTCTATTACAGTCTTTAATCCTGCTTCCTTTGTTGTATTGATAATTGCTTGTTCAGCTTTTTCCCAATTTTCATCACTTCCAATATACTTATCGCTCTTCTCTTTATCTCTCAATGAAATTTGAGCTGTGTATTCTGGAAAGTCAAGTGCTTTAAATACATATTTAATTAAGTCGATTACATTCGTAAACTCTTCCTCTACTTGATCTGGAGTACAAAAAATATGTGCATCATCTTGAGTAAATCCTCTTACTCGTGTTAATCCGTGTAATTCTCCACTTTGCTCATACCTATATACTGTTCCAAATTCTGCATACCTTACTGGTAAATCTTTGTATGATTTTGGGGATGCATTATAAATCTCACAGTGATGAGGGCAATTCATTGGTTTCAATAAAAACTCTTCTCCTTCATGTGGTGTTTTTATCGATTGAAATGAATCTTCTCCGTATTTCTCATAATGACCCGAAGTTACATACAAATCTTTGTGTCCAATATGTGGAGTTGAAACTTGGTCGTAACCTGATTCATCTTGAGCTTTTTTAAGAAAATTAACTAATCTCTCTCTCAATGCAGTTCCTTTTGGTAACCATAATGGCAGTCCAGCTCCCACTTTTTGAGAAAATGTAAATAGCTCTAATTCTTTTCCTAATTTCCTGTGGTCACGCTTTTTTGCTTCCTCCAGTCTTTCTAAATACTCTACTAATTCTTTGTTTTTTGGAAATGTAATTCCATAAATTCTAGTTAATTGCTTGTTCTTCTCATCCCCTCGCCAATAAGCACCAGCAACGCTCAATAATTTTGCTGCTTTTATAAATCCAGTATGAGGAATATGTGGTCCTCTGCATAAATCGGTAAAGTTCCCTTGAGTATAAAAAGTAATACTTCCGTCTTCCAATTCATTGATTAATTCCAATTTATATGGATCTTCTTTTTCATTAAAATAAGCTAAAGCATCAGCTTTAGAAACTTCTTTCCTTTCGAATTGGAGCTTCATCCTCGCCAATTCAATCATTTTCTTCTCTACTTTAGGCAAATCTTTTTCTGAGAATTCATGTTTCCCAAAATCTACGTCATAATAAAACCCGTTTTCAATTGCTGGTCCTATTGCAAGCTTAACTCCTGGGTAACAAAATTCCAACGCTTCTGCCATCAAATGGGCTGAAGAATGCCACATTGTTGCTTTACCTTCGTCATCATTCCAGGTCAATAAACTCAGTGTTGAATCAGTTGAAATAGTTCTGTTTGCATCCCAAACTTCTCCATTTACTTTTGCAGAAAGTACGTTTCTTGCAAGCCCTTCACTTATCGATAGTGCAACATCCATTGCTGTTACTCCTGATTCGAATTCTTTTATTGTACCGTCAGGTAAAGTTATCTTTATCATTCTTTGAATTTATTAAGTTGCGAATATACAAAATTGGTCTATTCTATACTTTACTATAGTAAGATATTTTGTTATAATAAGATTAAATAAGTCTCAGTAATAAAAAGTGGAGATTTTCATAATTTAATCGCTATAAGAAAGAATAAAATAAGAAGACTCTAAGAAATGATTTTAAGGAAATATTAAATAAAATTATTTCTGACGATTAGTCCCATTTCCAAAAATTGTGATTGACCCTCTTAATTTTGTTTCTTCTAATCCCGAAAGCCTTAATCCGTAAACTCTACAAGCATAAAAATAAACACCATCAGAAACTGGCTTTCCAGTTTCTTGGTCTTTTCCATCCCAATTTATCATCGGGTCATTTGTTTGAAATACAATATTCCCCCATCTGTTATAAATAATAAAATCTACACTTTCAATAAATTTATAAGGGAGAAGTGGAATAAATTTATCGTTTTTTCCATCTCCATTTGGAGTGAAGACATTAGGAAGAAAATATATAGGACAGTTATCAACACAAACAATGTTACTTGGTAAACTTTCATTATTATACTGAATAGAATCCAATGCTGTAACATAATAGCAGCCTGCAATTGACCCAAAGTTATTGTGAGAAAGTGTTGTGTCTGTAGGGTCATTTTTAGTCTCAATTTCTAAATATGGTCCTGCAGCTGTAGGTGCATAAAAAATTCTATAACGAGTTACATCATCAGCACAAAAATTATTGGGATTGGTCCATGATAAATAATTCAACTCATCTTCACAACTATTATCTACTTCCAAAACTGGTGCACAAGGAGGGGTTAAATCAACAGGAGAATCACAAATTTCTTGAGAGAAATTTTCTATCGGACTCACAATAGTTGGGTCAGAATACAAACCAATACTTTTTATTTTATAGCAATACGTTACTCCATTTGTTAAATTACTATCTCTATAAATCTGGGTTACAGAATTACCAATTAATGAATAAACTCCGCCAATAGAATTACTTCTGTGAATTTCGTAACTAGTATTAGTCCAGGGGATTATTTCATTCCAAGTTAATGTAATCATATTGTCGGAAGCCGCAGTTGAAACAAAAATGGAAGATGCTGAATTTGTTCCTCCTATCAATAAAGTGTCTGGACCAACTATATGGTACATTTCTACTTTATAAGAATTTGGATTATCTGTTGTGTTAACTAAATTATGAACATAAGTTGTATCACTTAAGTACAATTGAGAGTAAACAGGAGAAGTATGGATTAAAGTATTTGCACCAATAAATCCTACTTTGTGATATATCTTATACAAATAAGGAGGTGGATAATTGGTGGTTGTATCCAAATCTGATGCTTTTGCCCAAACTATAGAATCAATTCCTGTACTTGTATTTGTAGAGTTTACTGTAACATGGGTGATTATAGGTACATCTTTTTTAAGTTTCACACACGATTCATTTGAAATACAACTTTCATAATCAATTTGGAAAATAGCTGTTACCACATAACAATATTCTTCTCCCACTACCAGTGAAGAATTATCTTCGAAAGTGGTATCTGTAATTGAATTGTTTCTCCCAATAAAAGTATATCCTAAACCAATAGGTGAAGTTTGCGAACAACAATCTATTGTCCCTATGCTACTTCCTTTTTTTCTGTAAATTTTATAGCCAATTGAATTACTACAATTAGTTGTATTCCATATTACATCAACTTTACCGCTTAGAGGAGTTGCGATAAGCCCAAATGGTGCGGGTGCTTTTACAGTAATATTTACTTGTCGGTAATCGGATAAATCTGGTCTTCCATTATCTGTTGCTTCAAAATAAACGCTATAGGCTGCTTTTCTGATATTACTGCAATCTGTATTCCAATTGAATGTGGAAGAAACTGGAGATAATCCCGTCACTGATGAAAAAGTTGCTGGATTTGAAACACTTGTAAATGGAGCTCCTGTTGCTTTAAGTTGTATTAAATCCCCTAAATCAATATCAGTAGCAGAAACATTGAAATTAACCAAATCACCTGCTACAACACAAGTATCTGTAATTGTTGTAATAACAGGAGGGTCATTGTTACAAGCTCCGTCCACAGTAATTTGAACATCTCTTAATACTGTCCCTATTCTTATCCCATTCCTCCATTCTGTGACTAAAATTGCAATATTATATTCTCCCAATCGAGTTGGATTTATCCAACATAAAGTACCTGAATTTGAATTAATAGAAATTGTTCCTCCATAATTGTCAGGGTATTGATAAACAACTGGAGTAGATAAAGGATTACACCCAAAACCTAAACAAGGAACTAAAGCATAAGATAAACTATCCCCATCAGGGTCAGTCGCTTGAGGATTATAACAATACCTCTTATTTACACAAGCAATTTCTGGACAAGGACAATCATTAAAAATTACAGAATTATTAGCGCCAAGAAAAGGAGAGATAACAACTTCTGTAGCAATACAAAAAGGAAATTGATCGGAGTTTGTTGCTCCACCAATATTCACAATTCCACCATTTCTATTGGGATCTTCCATGGTTACTCTAAAAGTACCTGGACCAACAAAAGTGTGATTAATAATGTAAAGGTTTTTCTGTGCATCAACTGATATGGATATTACAGTATCTCTTCTGACTGTATCTATACCTGTTCCATCTCCAAAATTTATTTCAAGTTCTTGCCTATCTGCAGCAACACTAGATTTGGTACAAGTTGATATTGTAAATTGATACGTATTTCCAGAAATATGAATATAGGTAATTTCACCTCCCCTATTATGAGTAGCTCCAGCAAAAATTGAGATTGCTATTAATATAAAACTTAAAAATATTTTCATTCTTATATAAATCTACAAAATTAATTATTGGATTGTCCCATCTACAATTCAAAATAATAGTTATTTAACATAAAATTATACGATTAAATTTTGAATAAAATTAGATTTAATTTGATAATTAATATCGGCAATCTAAATTTACAGCAAGTAGTCTCTAAATAAAGCCTCAATAATTAAGTATTTTTTGTATTTTTATAGTGAGATGGACAACCCCGTTATTTTTTATACGTTTAGAAATAGAACAAAAGAAATACTTATGAATACTATATATAAATCTTTATTAATCTTTGCTATTCTTATCAGCTCAGCTTCTTACTCTCAAGTTTCAAGAGAAGTTTTGATTGAAGATACAATCTCACAATTTGAAATGAATTTTGATATGGGTCAAAAATTAATTGACTCTACTTCACTTTCATCAACTTCAATTACCAATCAAAGTTTATTTAAGGAATTTTATAGAAGCGAAAGACATAGTTTCTTTATGCATAATTTCAACCTTATGATTGCAGGAACTATTAATGCTTCTTATTTACTCGGTAATTACGAAGATCAATTTAATAGTTTAAAAGTGAGTACAAGCCTAATGACCAAATTCAGTAATTGGAAAATTAATAAGGCAAATCATTGGGGTCATAATCATGGAGGCTTAATGCCAGAAGCAGGCAACTGTTATAACGTAGATTTTGAACTAGGAACATGGCAACATTGGTCTCCTTCTTATGGAAGTGTATTATGTCCTGCAGGTCATGCGGTTGGATGTATTCAAGGTGTAACTGCTGGTTCAACTGGAATTGGAGTAAATGCAGAACATAGAGTTGTTTCTGGAGGGTTCGATAATGATATCCCTATTTTACCTAGACTAAACCCTAGAGGAGGAACTTTTTCTGTTATGCTTGGAGATGAAGATGGAGGTTCAACTGTTAGTATGATTCAGCATGTTGCTCAAATTACTGCTATTAAACCTTATTTTACTTATGATTTTGCTGTCGTATTCAATGATCCAAGTCACCCTATAGCTGAGCAACCATGGTTTAATGTCGAATTCTTAGATTCAAATAATGTTAA
>CAJJDF010000002.1 GCA_905182785.1 uncultured Flavobacteriales bacterium | reverse complement strand
GGCTCAATTAAATGATTACTATCAAGTTAATGAACCTAAAAAAGTATTTTTAAAAGCCTTTAAATATGGATTTCAAATTCAATCTTCCAACATAATTCAATTAATAAATTATAGATTTTTATATTTTATAATTGAAAAATCTATGGGAAGTGTTTTAGGTATTTTTATTGTGGCTGTACAATTAGCAGAAAGTTTATGGATTCCTTCCAAAGCTCTTGCAATTATCCAATATGGGAAAGTGGCTAACGAGAAAAAAGAAGAAAATAAAAAGAGCCTTTCACTTAAGTTTATGAAACTATCTTTTATAGCTACACTTGTGCTCACAATAATTTTATTGTTAATTCCAGATTCATTTATTTTGTTTGTCTTCGGGAAAAGTATAAGTGGAACTAAACCCATCATTTTAGCCTTGTCAATTGGAGTGATTTCCATATCAGTTGCTCAATCTTTTTCTCACTATTTATCAGGAAAAGGACTCTATTTTTATCTGTTTAGAGCTTCGGCAATTGGATTGGTTACTTTATTAATTTCAAGTGCATTTCTTTTCACAGACTACCAATTAATTGGTGCAGGATTGGCTACTTCTTTATCCTATTTAGCCTCTACCATTTATTTGGGTAAAAGTTTTATGAAAGAATCTAATTCTAAACTCAAAGATTTTTTAATTAATAAGTCTGAGTTTAAAAGTTTAATCAGTTTATTTAAAATAAATTAACTTTTTGATGAAGTATAGCTTTAACACTGACTTTCATCATGTTTACAAGATTCACTTCAGCTTATATTTAACCAATTGAAATTGTTATATATATATATATATATGAGAAAGATATTAGTGCCTATAGACTTTTCGGATTGTGCAAATAATGCATTGGATTATACTATTTTCTTAGCAAAAAAAATGGATGCCGAATTAGTACTTTTAAGTGCTTATTACATTCCGTCAAGTGGAGCTGCTTCTATCGTAGTTAACATTCAAGAAGATTTAAGAAAAGAAACTCAAGAGGATTTGGATACTTTAATGGAGCTAAAAACAAGTAAAAATCCTTGGCTAAAGATATCATCTATTGTAGATTTTAATATTCCTTCCAATTTTGATTTTACACGAATAAGATTAAAATTCTACTATAATTTTTTCTCCAAGGAACTGTGCAATTTTAAAGTTAGATTGATGCGTCCAACCTGCAACATGAGGTGATAACATTACTTTTTTAGCATTTGACAAATACTCAAAGGCTTCTGTTTTGTCATCACTAAACATAGATTCAAAACTAGTTTTCTCGTATTCCAACACATCTAAACAAGCTCCTAAAATTTTTCCATTTTTCAATAATTTCACTAAATCATCAAGTATTACAGATTGCCCTCTTGCAGTGTTTAGGAAATAAAAAGGTTTTTTAAATTCAGATAAATAAGCCTCATTTATCATTCCTTTTGTTTCTTCAGTCAAGGGAGTATGAAGACTTACCACTTCACTTTTTTCATATAACTCTTCAATAGAAACAGCTTTTGCGTTCTTATCTCCGTAATTGGTTAAGTATTTATCGTAAGCAATACAAATTACGCCAAACCCAGAAAGTCTTTGTGCCATTGCTTTTCCCATTACACCATAGCCAATTAATCCTACCGTTTTCCCCATTAATTCTTCTCCACGGTTATTCAATCGATCCCAAATACCATTTTTTACTTCCGTGTTGCAGTTTTGTAATTTATTGAACAAAGAAAGTAGCATTCCAATACTGTGTTCGGCAACAGAATCTCGGTTTCCTTCTGGGGATCTAAATACTTTTATTCCTTGTTTTTGGGCAAATTCAACATCAATGTTTTCTAATCCTGCACCAGGTCTTCCTATAAATTTTAAGTTTGTTCCTTTTGCTATATAATCTTTATCCAATACAAATCTACTCCTTACGATTAACCCTTGATACAAGTGAAGTTCAGAAGCTAATTCTTCTTTAGAAACTTTGTTTTTGATTATTACTTCCCATCCTTTTTTTTCAAAAATAGAATAGAGAATTGGGTGAGTGTCGTCTATGAATAAAACTTTCATGGTGGTTAATTATTTATAATTACTCCGTCTTTCATTACTAGTTTTCTATCACTCATATTTGATAAAATTTCATTGTGAGTCACAATTACAAAAGTCTGGTTGTATTCATCTCTCAGTTTGAAAAACAAATTATGTAGTTCTTCCGCATTTTTAGAATCCAAGTTCCCACTGGGTTCATCTGCAAGAATTACAGAAGGATTATTTATTAATGCTCTGGCTACAGAAACTCTTTGTTGTTCTCCTCCAGAAAGTTCGGCAGGTTTGTGGCTTATTCTATCGCCAAGTCCAAGCATTGTTAGTAGTTCTTTGGCTCTTTTTTCTACTTTAGATTTTGGCGTATCACTTATGTAACCTGGAATACATACGTTTTCTAAAGCGGTAAATTCAGGTAATAAATGATGAAATTGAAATACAAATCCAATGTTTTTATTTCTAAATTTGGCTAGTTCCTTTTTCTTTAGTGATGAAATATCGGTATCCAAAAAGGAAATAGTTCCAGAATCTGGATTATCTAAGGTTCCTATAATTTGAAGTAAAGTTGTTTTTCCTGCACCAGAAGCGCCAACAATAGAAACAATTTCGCCTTGTTTTATTTCCAAATCTACTCCCTTGAGAACAGTTAGATTTTTATAAGATTTAGTTACTCCAGTTACTTTTATCATTCTTCTTTTAATTATTGAATAAATTTAGGAATAAAAATAAGACAACCAATTATTAGAGATGCAATAGCTGTAATTAAAACGGCTCCTGCTGCCATATCTTTTACTTTTTTCACCATTGGGTCTTTCTCTAAGGTAACTCTGTCTGCCAACTCCTCTATAGATGAATTGATGGTTTCTGTAGTTAAAACTGCTGAGATACTTAATACTACAAACATCCATTCGGTTGTATTTATCTTGAAATAAAATCCTAAACCAATGGCGATTATTCCTAAAGTAAATTGGATTTTAAGACTTGTTTCTGATTTCAAAGCAGTAAAGAATCCATAAAAGGCATTACCTACAGACTGTATGAGTTGTTTAGGTGATTTCACTTTTTGTTGTTTTTTAAATCTCTTTTAGTTAATAAAATTAATATATCCCAAAATATATAATGTCCACTAAGTATCAATGGAACTAATATAATTAAGGCTTTTGTATTTTCAAATATATAGAATGAAAAATATAGACTTATTAAAAAAACAAAATACATCAATATTCTTTTTAAAATTAATAATATTGTCCATTCACCTTTGGCCCAAAATTTAATTTCATCTTTTTTTACATAATTTTTAGCATCTTTAAGAACTTCTTTTCCATCTAAAATATCTTTAATCAAAGATAAAGTCAAAGATTTATTTTTTTTTGAAAAGATAAATATAAAAGGATTTGAACGAATTGATGGAGTAGGCATTGTATTTATAAGAATCATATTTTCTATATTTTCGACAGTAAATTTAATTCCTTCCCATTGCCACATTGTATTATTTAATGCAATATATTTATTTGTGTTACTCTTAGTTATTTCCTGATTTGAGATTAAACTATGTGCTTTTGTAACTTCCTTAAATTGATTATCAGTTAATTCTTGATTTATTACTGTATATCTTCTAACTATTATTTTATGTATAAAAAACAATATTCCTATTACAATATATATAATTAATGAATTTGGAATTTCCTTTAATTTATCATAATCAATTAAGAAAATAAATGAAAGCATGAACATTATGATTATATAATTTCCCCAAAACAATAAAGTTTCAATTGTATTTAGTTTTATATATTTTCTCATTAATCTAACATCTAGTATCTAAAATCTTGTTTACCTCCCTCCACTTTTTTTAGCCTTATAACCTTTATCAGCAAGAATTTTAAGGACTTTTTCTCTCACATCTCCTTGTATGATTATATCTCCATCTTTACTACTACCACCCACTCCACATTTACTTTTTAGTTCTTTACCCAGTTCTTTAAGTTCATCGTCAGAACCAACAAAACCAGTAATAAGTGTAACGGATTTCCCTTTTCTTTGTTTGGTATCAATAGACACACGTAAGTCTTGCTCAGCCGGAGATAAAGTTTTTTCATCTTCCATTTCATCCTCCGTATTAAAATCTGGATTGGTAGAATACACCACAAATTTCTCTTTCTTTTTCTTTGCCATCTATTTTTTTATTTTTTCAATAACTTGATAGTTTGTTGTCTCAAAATTTACTTCAATCCATTCGTTTAGTTTGTCTGTCCTTTTTGGAATAAGGTTAGAATCTAGCCAATCTATTACAATTAATAATGTTGTATCCATAGTTCCGTCCATATTTACCTTGTAAGCTTTAGAAGCTGAAAATGTTTCCAATTCATTAAATTCTGTCACCAATTTTAGTTTCTTATTGGCTGATTTCAAATCAAACGTAAAATCTGTTTTATTTTTATAATCAGATTCCAGTTGTTTTATTTTTTGATCTCTTTCCATTATTTTATTTTCCCAGTCTTTACTCATTAGCCTAAAATCATCCATGGTTAGGTTATTTTGAAACTCATCATTTTGAATAATGACTAAAGAAGGACTTCTCATTTTGTATTTCTCATTTGATAATTTTTCAAGCAGTTCTTGTTTTCTAATCTCTGTAATTATAGAGTTTCCAGCCAAAAATAGAGTGATAGTTTCGTTTTCAAAGTTATAGTCTTCGTCAAATATTTTTACGCCAGGAATTTCACTAATTTCTTCTTTTACAAATGTTTTAGCTAGGTTATTGAATACAGATTTATCGAATATCTCTTTGAATTTCATTCCACTTGGAATAAGAATTACAGCAAGAAAAACAGCAATGTATATTTTGAAATTTCTTTCTTTTTTCTTGTTTACATAAGTGGCTAATGGAAATTTTAAATACCTAAGTACAATAATTGTAGCCAAACAAATAAATAGTGAATTAAGAATAAAAAGATAAAAGGCACCTAAATAATACCCAGAATCACCTATTGCTAATCCATATCCTGTAACACATAAAGGAGGCATAAGTGCTGTAGCAATTGCTACCCCAGGAACAACTGTAGAATTATCTTGTTTGGAGGCAGCAATAATTCCCGCTAATCCACCAAAGAAAGCAATCAACACATCTAAAATAAAAGGTTCTGTTCTTGCCAGTATTTCGGATGTTTCGTCCTTAAACGGCATTAATTTAAAATATAAAAATGAGGCTAAAATACTTACTACTGTTGCAACTCCAAAGTTTATCAAGGAGTAAATAAGGAGTTTGAAATTATTGGTTCCTACAGCTAATCCAATTCCACGAATTGGTCCCATAAGAGGAGAAATAAGCATGGCTCCAATCACTACAGCTACAGAGTTTACATTAAGTCCTATGGAACAAATGAAAATAGAACAAATAAGAATCCAAACATTATACCCTTTAAATTCAATTCCTTTTTTGATGTCTTCTATTACTGCTAATGGATTCACATCCTTATCGTTACTAAAACTAAAAATAGAAACAAGGTACTTCCAAATGGTGTTGGGAAGTTTTTTAATTTCGTCTTTTACTTCTTTCTTTTCTGCAAAATCATCTTGTTTTTTAGTTGATTCTGACTCTGGATCATTCTTTTCTTCTTCCATGATAGAGCTATGAGTTAAATTTTATAAAATCACTAACCAAATATGCAATAGTTTTTCCCACAATTATATTTTCGTTTTCATTTTGTGGCGCACCTTCACAGATATGAATATAATGAAAATCATAATTCATAGAGAGCTGAAAGCCAACTTTTCTTATTTCTTCTTCAGAAAAACCAATTGGTGTCCTAGCGCTAACAGGCATATTTTTTATAGAATCCAAATCTATTTCTAGCCCAATAGTTGGAGAATCTATATGCGATTTAACAGAATTAATTAAATCCTTAATTGTTAATTCATATTTTAAAAAATCATTAAAACTGTAATAGTCAAGGAAATTATTATAATTAAACTGCTCTAAAATAAAAGTAGAGTTATATTCTTCATGCAAGCCTAAAACGAAATATTTTTCTAATTTCCCACTTTCCAGTGCATAAGAAAAACCGTTACCACTGTGTCTTCCTTCTTGTTTTCTTATGTCAGCATGAGGATCTATATTTACTACTTGAATAGGATTTGGGAAAGCGTTAATTATTGGATAACAATTATTATGTCCTCCACCAATCACAATTGGTGTTTTTCCTGCGGCTATAATTTCTTCAACTACACTTTGTACCCTTTTATCTATTTCCTTCACCAAAACTCTTAATTCTTCTATTGAGGAGGAATCAGAATCTATATCTTTTAAGTTTATTTCACCAGCTAGTATTATTTCGTTTGTATTTATAAATCCATTGGCTTGCATATTTAAAAATTTACTTAAAAATGCTTTCCAAGAATTTTTTGCTCCCGCGTTTCCATGGTTTGCTTTTGCTCCAATGTCTTCAGATATTCCAATAATTACAAATTTACCTGGAGTACTTGCAAGGTTATTTTTAATGAGTGAAATGGATTCCCCTATTTTTATTTCACTTACTCTTGGTGAAATAAATTGAGCAACATTTTCTTTAGTAAACGGAATTAAGTATTTCATTTTTAAAATTTATAAACCGTTAACCCACTTCTAAGTTTAGGCTCAATAAAAGTAGATTTTGGAGGCATAACTAAACCTTCGTCTGCAATTTTTTTCATTTCATCTACTCCCACAGGGAACATTGCAATTGCGACATCAAATTTACCACTGTCAACTGCTTTTTTCAAAGAATCTAATCCTTTGTTTCCTGGAATAAAATCTATTCTAACATCATTTTTCAAATCTTTAATATCAAAAATAGGTGATAGAATGTAATCAGTAATTATTTGTGAATCGAGTTGACTAACAGTAGAACTAATCGCATCAAAAACATGGTTTAACTTCATTCTATGCCAGGTAAAGTTTAAGTAAATACAAAACTCATGTTTGGAATTTGGTTTTAAGATTTTGTTGCTTTTTTCTGTGAGAGTGAAATTCCTTTCTAGTTCTTTCAATATATTTTCTTCCGATTTTTGTTCAGAGTTTTTTATTACTCTATTAAAATCATGAATATGAATATTTTCTTCACTCATAAAAAGTGCCATTACATTATTGGTAGATTCTAATTCTACGTTTTCTAGCGACAATAAATTAGAAGAAGCCGACCTGTGATGTCCATCTGCAATATACACCTTGTTCATTGCGGCAAAGCAATTCTGAATGGTTGTAATGTCCTCATCTTTTTTTACTTCCCATAATTCATGAGTATTCCCAGAAGAAGAAGTAAATTTATGAATAGGAGTAGAGCCCATCACTTTGTCAATGATAGCCTCTGTAGGTTTAGATTTTTCGTGAATCAACAGAATAGGTTCAGCATTAAAGCCAGTTAATCTAAGGTATTTGGTAAATAGCTTTTCTCTTTTTTCAAGAGTATGTTCGTGTTTTTTTATTTTATTATCCCTATAATCTTTGGTAGCTGCACCAGCAATTAATCCTGTGTAAAAATTGATAGAATTGGATTGTCGGTATATATAAAAACAATTGTCGTTACTAGGAATAAACAATCCATTCTCAATTGCTTGTTGAAAAAGAACATTTATTTTTTTAAATCTTTCAGAAGTTTTGGTTTTAATCTCCTGATTAAAATCAGGGAGAATTATATTTAGAAATGATTCTGGGTTAGATTCCATAATGTTATGAATCATTTCATCCGAGTAGGAATTTATTTGTCTTGTGCTTACTTTTTGTGCCAAATCTTTCTTTGGCAAATAAGCTTTAAATGGTTTTATTGTAATCATAGTGTATTTTAAAAAAGCGATATCATTGATGTCGCTTTTAAATTTACCAAAAAAAAACATCCTTAATTAAATTCAGGATGTTTTTTAAGGTTTATTTTGTGTTTGAATTATTTTCTAACCTCTCTAAACTTAGTCTTTCTTTTTTTGAGCTTGGTAAAACAATATCAGTTAAAACTTAACTTTAGAATGCTGTTTATTATTTTGAGAGGCATTCAAAAACTTTGTCAGCTAATTCAATTCCTATTCTTTCTTGAGCTTCTAGTGTAGCTGCACCAATATGTGGAGTTGTAGTTATGTTTGTGTTAACGAGTAAATCTTTTCTTGGATTTGGTTCATTTTCGAATACATCAAGAGCACAAAAAGAAATTTTCCCAGAGTTTACAGCTGCTAAAATAGCATCTTCATCAATTACTCCCCCTCTTGCTGCATTAATAATTCTTACACCATCTTTCATTTTCAAAATCTCTTTTTCAGAAATTACAGCAGATCCATTTTCTTGTTTGGGAATATGTAAAGAGATGTAATCACTTTGCTCATAAACTTCATCCAAGGTTTTGTCTTCTATTTCTAGATTTATTTTTTGTCCGTTAAAAAATTCCAATTCAATGATTGTAGGAATTGGGTTCCTGTCTACAGCAATAACTTTCATTCCACACCCTAGAGCATATTTTGCTAAACTTTGTCCTATTCTTCCGAATCCAATAATACCTAAAGTTTTCCCTCTTAATTCTACGCCTTTTGCATATTTCTTTTTTAAAGATTTGAAATCCGAATCCCCATTTTCTGGCATTTCTTTATTGGCAAGGTGAGTAAATCTTGAGATACTTAGCATTTGAGCCAAAACTAATTCTGCAACAGATTGAGAAGATGCAGCAGGAGTATTATTTACTGTTAATCCTTTACTTCTTGCATATTCTACGTCAATGTTATCCATTCCAACTCCCCCTCTTCCAATAAATTTTAAAGAAGGACAAGAGTCAATTATATTTTTTCTTACAGTGGTTGCACTTCTTACAAGAATGGCAGCAACTTTATTGTCATTTATATATTTTATTAAGTCTTCTTGAGGAACAGTTTCTGTTACAACTGTGTATCCGTATTCTTTTAGTTTATTTTCTCCAGAAGGAGAGATTCCGTCATTTGCAAGTACAATCATTTTCTTTTTTTTTCAAAATTACAATTTATATATGTCAATCAAAATCTTATTTCTGTTAGTTTATTAACTATTGAATCTGCTATTACAAATTTATTCAATTGTTTTTCCTCTTTCTCTGGCATTGCAACTACTTTCATTTTTGCGGATTTACCCGCAATTACGCCATTTAATGAGTCTTCAATAACTAAACATTTGACAGGGCTCACATTTAGTTTTTTTGCTGTGGTAATAAAAACTCCAGGATGAGGCTTCCCAAAATCTTCTTTTTCAGCAGATTGAACAACATCAAAATAGTCTATTATGTTTAGTTTTTTTAAAACAACATTAATTATTAATGAAGGAGAGGAACTAGCTAGGGCAATTTTCAGATTATTACTTTTGGCTTTTTTTAGTACTTTTTCGAGTCCTTCAATTGCTTCCCCTTCTTTTTTAATTAAATATATAACTTCTTCAACAATATCTTTTGATAATTTATTACTGTCGAAATCAGCATTTAATTCAGTTTTCCAATATTTAATTACTTCATCCACTCTCATTCCTTTAGTCCTGTTGCACATATCAATTGTGAAATTAAACCCCACTTGTTTCATTACATTAATAATTGCTTTTTTCCACAAAGGCTCAGAGTCAATAATTATTCCGTCCATATCAAATATTATGGCTTCTATCATTTCGGTTTATTTTTAGTATTATTGTGTATAAGAAACCAAAGGTATAATTAAAGTATGAAATACGGAATTTGTCAAGTAGTAATATCTCCCGGCAGGGCCGAACCAGCAGATCAAGCAGAAATAATGATGCAATTGGTTTTTGGTGACCTTGTTTATGTTGTAGAAGTGAAAAATAATTGGACTCAATTGAAAATGGCGAAGTACGATTATACGTGCTGGGTAGATACCAAGCATATTTTTATTCTTGAAGAAGAAGAATTTAATTCTATTTATTCTCAAAAAGAAGTGAGAGTAAAAGACATTACCTCTTCCCTTATAAATAGTGAAAACAAAGAAATAACTCATTTATTAAAAGGATGTTTGTTGCCTAATTATGACAGTGGATCTATTTCTTTTGGATCTAATAAATTTAAATTTTTAGGTAATACCAACCATAGTTTCGAGACTCAAAAAGAAGACATTGTTAGCACCTCATTAGAATACTTGAACAGTCCCTATTTGTGGGGAGGAAATTCTCCTTACGGAATAGATTGTTCTGGATTGACACAAATGACTTATTTACTCCATGGAATTCAAATTCCGAGAAATGCTTGTGATCAAGCAACAGTCGGAGAAACGATTGATTTTTTAGAAGAAGCAACACCTGGAGATTTAATTTATTTTGATAATTCAGAAGGTGTAATTATGCACGTAGGAATATTGTTGCCAGTTAATAAAATAATTCATGCTTCGGGCCATGTGAGAATTGATTCTATAGATCACCAAGGAATTTTTAGAACAGATATGAATAAATATACGCACAAGCTGAGAATTATTAAATCGTTATTTTAAAAGGAATTTATTTAAAAACGTAACTTTTTGGCATACTTTTAGTTATTAAATTACTAAAACAAATTAAACTCAATAAAATTGAAAACAACACTTAATGGTATCATTGTAATTTTTATAGGATTCATCACCAGTTTTTCTTTTTCTCAGGAATACAATATAATGGATGACCAAGGAAGAAAACAAGGTAAATGGATAAAAACCTACGAAGGAAAAAAAGAGATTTTATACAAGGGAAACTTTAAAGACAATAAACCAACTGGGCTTTTTGTTTTTTATTATGAATCAGGAAAAGTTAAAGCAAAAAACACTTATTTTAATGATGGATATAATTCTTATGCTAGTACTTATTATGATAATGGTAAGCTAATGAGTACAGGTAAATATGTCAATCAAAAGAAAGACAGTACCTGGGTTTATCTTGACGAATTGGAAAATTATATATCTAAAGATAGCTACAGAAGGGGAGAGAAGCATGGAAGATGTATTATTTTTTACCCTTTTAATCCCAAATTAGATGAGGGAAGACCTAAAGTTATTGAAATAGCAAATTATGTAAATGGAGATAGAGATGGAGAATACCAAAAATACTATAGAAACGGAAAATTATTGACAGAAGGGACTTACGCCCTAGGTTTATATGAAGGAAAAGTAACTACATTTTTTGCAACAGGTTATAAGAAAAATGAGACCTATTACAAGCATGGTGTTAAAAATGGGTATTCCATAAATTATGATGGAATAGGGAATGAAAGCTCAAAAAGATATTTTAGAAAAGGATATGAGTTACAAGGCAAAGAATTGGAAGATTATCTTAACCGCAGAAAATCTAAAGCCAAGAAAAAATAAGCATAAAAAAAGAGGAACAATTTGTTCCTCTTTTTTTATGCTTATTTTTTCTTAATCCATGCAAGCATTTATAAACCCAACAAATAGTGGATGAGGAGACTCAACCGAACTTTTGTATTCTGGGTGAAACTGAACTCCCGTAAACCATTTGTGAGCTGGTATTTCTACAATTTCTATCAAATTAGTATCCGGATTTTTTCCAGTTGCTTTCATTCCGCTTTTTTCGAAAAACTCTAGGTATTTATTGTTGAACTCATACCTGTGTCTATGTCTTTCTTTTATCGAAGTTTCTTCATAGCAATTGTAAGCATTAGAATCTTTCAAGATTTCACACTTATATTCTCCTAATCTCATTGTACCTCCCATGTTGCTGATGTTCTTCTGCTCTTCCATTATATCAATAACAGGATAAGGAGTTTCTTTATCAATTTCAACTGTATGAGCTTTTGCTAGGTCTAATACATTCCTTGCGTATTCGATTACTGCACATTGCATTCCAAGGCATATTCCTAAAAAAGGAACGTTATTTTCTCTTGCCAATCGTATCGCTTCTATTTTTCCTTCTATTCCTCTTTCTCCAAAACCAGGAGCAACTAATATACCGTCCAATCCAGAAAGTTTCTTTTCTACATTTTTTGCAGTGATTTTTTCAGAGTGAATCCATTTTAATTTCACTTTACAAGAGTTAGAAACTCCAGCAATATTTAAGGATTCAATGATAGATTTATAAGAATCTTGTAATTCTACATATTTACCAATAAGACCTATTTCAATAGTACTAGTTGGGTTTGCTTCGTTTTCTAAGAATTTTTTCCATTTTGCAAGCTCTGGAAATTCCTTAGTTTTAATTCCTAACTTTTCAATTACCACTTTATCTAATCCTTCTTCTTGCATTAATAAAGGAACTTGATAGATACTTTTTGCATCAATAGATTGTATAACAGATTCGTTAGAAACGTTACAAAATCTTGCAATTTTTGATCTAATGTCTTGGTCCAATTCATGCTCAGTTCTACAAACCAAAATATCGGGTTGAACTCCCAATTCTTGTAATTTTTTTACTGAATGTTGTGTAGGTTTAGTTTTTAATTCTCCTGCAGCTGCCAAATAAGGTACTAATGTTAAGTGAATTACTAGGCAATCTTTTGGCATTTCCCATTTCATTTGTCTTACAGCTTCTGCAAATGGCAAGGATTCAATATCACCAATTGTTCCACCAATTTCTGTAATTACAACATCATATTCATTGTTTTCTCCTAAAAGCTTAACACTGTCAATAATTTCGTTGGTAATGTGAGGAATAACTTGTACCGTTTTTCCCAAATACACACCTTGTCTTTCTTTATTGATAACGGATTGATAAATTCTACCCGTAGTAATATTGTTAGCTTGAGAAGTTGCAATATCTAAAAATCGTTCGTAATGACCTAAATCCAAATCGGTTTCTGCACCATCATTGGTTACGTAACATTCTCCATGTTCGTAAGGGTTCAATGTTCCTGGATCAATATTAATATAAGGGTCTAATTTTTGAATCGTAACTCTTAAATCTCTCGCTTGCAATAGTTTTGCAAGTGAAGCTGAAACAATTCCTTTTCCTAGAGAAGAAGTAACTCCGCCAGTTACAAATATGTACTTTGTTTTATTCATTTGGTGTTTTGAATGTAATGGGTAACTGGGAAACAAAGATAAAATTTTTTATCGAGGGGATAAAATAATCTAGATACAAAATATCTATATTTGAAAAAAATATATAATATGATTGTTAGCGACCTAGAAATTCAAGAATTTATAAAATTAGCAATAGATGAAGATATTAAAGATGGAGATCACTCATCCTTAGCTTGTATTCCAGCTACTGAAACTGGAAAAGCTAAATTATTGGTGAAACAAAAAGGGATTTTGGCCGGAGTAGAATTGGCAGAAAAAATATTCAATTATTTTGACCCAACATCATCTCTTGACATTTTGATGAAAGATGGAGAAGAAATGAAAGTTGGAGACATTGCATTTTACGTAAGTGGTAACACACACGCAATCTTAAAAGCAGAAAGACTGGTCCTTAACTGTATGCAAAGAATGAGTGCCGTAGCAACAAGAACGAATCAAGTAGCTTCCAAAATTGCGGATTTAAAAACAAAAGTATTGGACACTAGAAAAACGACTCCTTTATTGAGGTTTTTAGAAAAATGGGCTGTAAGAATTGGGGGAGGAGTAAACCATAGATTTGGATTGTATGACATGATTATGCTGAAAGACAATCACATTGATTATGCTGGCGGGATTAAAAAAGCAATTACAAAGACAAACCAATACTTAAAAGACAATAATAAGACGCTTAAGATTGAGATTGAAACTAGAAACTTGGAAGAGGTAAAAGAAGTATTATTTATAGGAAATGTAGACAGAATAATGCTAGATAACTTCAGTTATGCAGACATAAAAACTGCCGTAGCATTAATTGATGAGAATTATGAAACTGAAGCTTCTGGAGGGATTACAATTGATACAGTGAGGCAATATGCCGAATGTGGTGTAGATTTCGTTTCTATGGGTGCTTTAACTCATTCTGTAAAGAATTTGGATTTGAGTTTAAAGGCTGTGAAGGTTTAATTCATCAATTATGAAATCTATTATTTATAGAAATATTGCTGCATTTTGTGGGATTGTAAATATTTTAAATATTATTTTGTTTCAACACTTAGATTTATTTTCAAAAGCATCAATATTTATTAATTTAATAATTGTTCCATTAATGTTGATTTTTGGTGCACTTTGGATTAAAAATCGAATCGGTTTAATTAGTCTTGTTTTATTTTTAATTGGATATACCTTTGAGATTTTTATGCAATTTTATTCACCAGAAAAACTAGATGATTATATTTTTTATGCAATATTTATTATAATAGGATTACTAATGATGTCAATAGCTGTTTTTATTAATTCAAAAAAGGGTTGGCTATTTCAAAAGTTTAAAAATATTGAATTTTACACATTAATTACATTGATAATTGTACCTTCTTTAATAATTATTTTGTTAAAAACTAACTAATCAACCTCTTCACCCAATTCTTCAACCTCTTCATACTATTAAGCCTAGTTTCTTTCAACTTTCCTTCGTAATCATTTCCTTGGTTTAGGAATTTTTTGGTAAAATCACCTGAAGACATTCCCCATTTTTGGATAAACTGTTTTCTTCCCGTATTTTTCTTTACTCGTTTGGTAGATTTAGAGCCAAAATGATATACCCGAACATCAGCTATTCCTTTGAAATTTCGTACTCCCGCATTGTATATTTTTTTAGAAAAATCGGGATCCGAATACATCCCTGGGCTAAACTCGGTACTCAGTCCACCAACCATATCCCACAAATCTAGATGAACCACATTTGGAGGCCAAGTGCTTCCGCTCCAGTCCTGCTTTTCTAAGGATTTATATTCTGCCAATAGTTGTTCTTCTTGGAAATTAGCCATACCATTTCCGTAATTTTTCACAATCACACAATGATTTCCAGTTTCGATAGGTTCTATCATTGTTCCAGAAAACATAAAGTCTTTCCCGTCATAGTTATTTATTTCTCTTTGAAAACCGGTATCCCAATTGGGCAATACATACATATCGTCATTGAGGTAAACTACATACTCAGATTTGATAAGAGAACGACAAATATTAAGCGCATAACAAATTCCAATGTTCTCCTTGGCATGAATATAATCATACTTACTTTGTTCCAACCACTCTAAAGTCCCATCTTTTCCTTCGTTAGCAATAATAATAGGTTGAATAGAAAGAGAAGAGTTCTTCTCTAAGCTTTTCAAGCAATTTTTTAATATCTCTAGGTTATTCCAAGTAGGAATTAACACACTAAAATCAAATTTTTGATTCTGTGTTTTGTCGTATTTCTTTATTCCGTTAATCATTATTCAAATATAAAAGTAAATTAGTTAATTCAGCTTTTAAATAAAAAGTTTCCTGTAGTTTTTTATTAAAAACACTTAAATACAAATAGTTAATAATAAATATAAACTAAGGAAACATTTTTAGTGTAAAACGTTTCCTTTTAATTTTTTTTGTTCTACTTTTGTGCCAATGAAAAATACGAGAGAGAAATATCTAATTGCTATTACACAACAATTCATGAAATATGGAATTAAGAGTGTAACTATGGATGATATTTCTAAAAATCTATTTATTTCGAAAAAAACATTGTACAAGCATTTCAAAGATAAGGATGATATTGTGGAAACAATAATGAAGCTGGATATTGAAATAGAAAAGAGTTTGATGCAAGAAACTTGTACTGTTTCAGGTAATGCTATTGAAGAAACCTATGCTTTTTCTGCCATTATTATTGAGAAGCTAAAAGATTTGAATACCTCTATTATGTATGATTTGGAAAAATACCATCCAAAAACATGGAAGTTATTTGTTAATCATAAAAGAGGGTATGTATATGAATGCATAAAAGATAATATAGAAAGAGGGTTGAAAGAGGGATTGTATAGAAAAAACTTAAATCCCGAGATAGTAGCAAAACTATACTCAGAAAAAATAGACGTGTTATTGGATAAAGATTTATTTCCAAATGAAAAGTTTACTTTTGCAGAAGTATATTCCGAGATGATGAGGTATCATTTAAAAGGGATTATAAGTAAAGAAGGTTTAAAATATTTAATAGAAAAAGAATAAATACTATGAAAAAGATTGGATTAATAATATTGTCGCTAATCTTAGCATTTGCTAGCTTTGGACAAAGTAGTTTCTCTCTGGAAGAAGCAATTAAATATGCAGTAAAAAATCATAGTAATATGAAAAATGCTAATTTAGAATTGGAAAATGCGCTTCAAAAAATTAATGAAACAAGAGCAATTGGATTGCCACAAATAAGTGGAGAAGCTCAATTTCAAAACTTCATCGAAATCCCAACTACAGTTGTTCCAGCATCTTCATTTAATCCAATGGCAGCACCAGGTGAGGTTTCTGAATTACAATTTGGAACAGAGTTCAACACAAGTGCTTCTCTTTCTGCAAGTCAAATCATTTTTAATGGGAGTTATTTGGTAGGATTAAAAACTTCAAAGGTTTTTAAATCTGTGAGTGAATTTAATAAAGTTAAAACAGAACTAGATGTAAAAGAAAATGTATTGAAAGCTTATTACGGAGTTCTTGCAGCTGAGAAAACAGTAGCAGCATTGACAGATATTGATGCAACTTCTCAAAAAATATATGACGATACCAAAGTAATGTATGAACAAGGATTAATAGAAGAAGACAATGTAACACAATTGAGCTTAAATGTATTGACAGCAAAAAATTCATTGAGAGCAGCTAACAGACAATTACAAGATGCCAAAATATACTTAAAATTACAAATGGGAATGAAATTGACAGATGTAATTTCTCTTACTTCTAAATTTGATAATGTCATTACTACTATGGATGTTAACGGAAGTGAAGTAACATCAGATGTTTCTCAAAACATCAATTACTTAATGATGAATCAGCAATTAAAGCTAGGAGCTTTGAATGTACAATATGAGAAATCTAAATATTTACCAACTTTAAGTGCTTTTATTTCTCATTCTCAACAAGCAATGGGGAATGAATTTAATGCATTTAGTGGAGGAACTTGGTACCCAACTTCAGTTTGGGGACTGAATCTTGCAGTACCTATTTTTTCAAGTGGAATGAGGAGAGCAGTAGTAAATCAGGCTAGTATCAGTTTGTTGCAAACAGAAAATAATTTATCTGAATTAAAAAAAGGATTGTCAGTTCAGACTTCTTTGGCAAAATCGAATTATGATAATGCTTTTGATACTTATACTACAAGCAAAGAAGCAGTAAAGATTTCGAAAAAAATATATAATAATTACCAATACAAATTCAAAGAAGGATTAATAACTTCTCTTGATTTATCACAGATACAAACGCAATATCTTTCGGCAGAGACTCAATACATACAAGCTATATATAACCTGATAAATGCCAAAATAGAACTAGATAAAATAACTAATAAACTATAACAAAGACTTTAGTCAAATAAAAATAAAGGAATGAAAGTAAAACACATCATACTATCAGCAATTGGAATTTCATTAATCGCTTTTTCTTGTAAGCCAGTAGAAGTAGAAACACCAATTAGTAAATTAATTGCATTACAAGAAAGCTTAGAAGGAAGAATCTCTAATTTAGAAGACAGTGTAACACTTGTTGAAGCAAAAATTGAATTATTGGATACTACTGAAAAGAATTATCCAAAAGTTGAATTGGATTCTGTAAGAAATAATTCTATTTCTGAAGACGTAACTTTCCAAGGAAGTGTAGAAGCTGATAAAACAATAATGCTTGGTCCAGAAACACAAGGAGTAGTAAAAGCTATCTATGTTAAAGAGGGACAATATGTTTCTAAAGGAAAAACTATTGCTGTTTTGGATTCTGAAATATTGAAACAAAATCAGAAAGAAGTAGAAAAGACTCTTGAATTTGCTGAATACATGTTGCTAAAGCAAAAAAACTTGAAAGATCAAGGAATGGGAGCTGAAGCAAACTATGTTCAAGCAAACAACCAAGTAGAATCATTACAAACACGATTAGCTACCTTAAAAGCACAAGCTTCAAAATCTTCGGTTGTGGCTCCATTTAGTGGATTTGTAGATGAGATATTTACAAAATTAGGAGAAATGGCTTCTCCATCTATGCCAATGATCAGGTTAGTTAATTTAGAAAAAGTACTAGTAAAAGCTGAAGTTTCTGAAGCTTATTTAATGGACATAGAAGTTGGAGATAAAGTAGTATTAAATTTCCCATCTATTAAGAAAAATATACTGGATGCTAAAATAACGAGTATTGGTAAATTCATTAATCCTACCAACCGTACTTTTCCTATTCAAGTGGAAGTTAGAAATAAGGACAAAGCAATAATTCCAAACTTAATTGCAGAAGTAACAGTAGAAAAAGACTTTACAAAAGAAGCTATTCTTGTTTTATCGACTAGTGTTTTGACAGATAGTGAAGGAAATAAGTATGTTTATATTTTTGATAAAGGAGTGGCTAAGAAAAGAACGGTAGAGGTAATTTATGTAAAAGGAGATTATACTCAAATAAGTACTGCATCTGAGGTAAAAGTTGGAGATGTGATGATTACAAAAGGAGCGAACGGAATATCGGATGGACAGAAAGTAACTGAATTGAAATAATAGTTTACAGTAAAAATTATGAACAAGATTAACGAAAAAAAGTCAAGTAAGCTGAAGCAGTTTGGACTGACAACTTTATCTGTAAATAATAGGAAAACAGTATTCTTGATTGCAGCTTTGATATTATTTGCAGGATTTTCTGCTTATCAAAATATGCCAAAAGAAAGTTTTCCGGAATTAGTAATTCCCGAAATTTATGTGGGAACACCTTACCCTGGAGGATCGCCAGAGTTTGTAGAAGATAAAATCACTGCACCTTTCGAGAAAGAATTTAATTCGATAAAAGGAGTGAAAGAGATCTCTTCTACTTCTATTTATGGCTATTCGTCTGTGAAAGTTGAGTTTGATTTTAGCGTTTCTATTGAAGAAGGACGAAGAAAAATTCAAGATGCGATTGCAGATGCAAGAGCAAAACCTGAATTTCCAGCCTTAGATTTTGAACCAACAATAAGAGAAGTAGATTTTTCTGAAATGCCAATCATGAATGTGAACATTTCAGGTGATTACACCTCAGATGATTTGAAAAAATATGGAGAAATACTGGAAGATCAAATAGAAGATTTATCGGAAATTAATGCTGTAGACATCAGAGGGATTCAAGAAAAGAAGATAAAAATTGAACTAAAAAAATATGAAGCTGAGGCTATGCAAGTTTCGTTTCAAGATGTTCAGAATTCGATAAGAAGTGAGAACGTAACTATGCCTGGTGGAGAAATTTTACTAGGAGGGAAAAATCGTTCAGTAAGAATTGAAGGAGAGTTTAAAGATGTAGAAGAAATAAATAATATCATTGTAAAAAGTGAAGGAGGAGCAAACGAAGTGTATATGCATGAAATTGCTAATGTCTCATTTGGTGATGCAGACATGACTTCGTATGCAAGGCAATTTCAAGAGCCAGTAGTAATCTTAGACATTAAGAAAAGATCGGGAGAAAACTTGTTGGCTGCAGCAGTAAAAATAAAAGAAATAGTAAACGCAAGAAAAGGAATTCCTGCAGGAGTAGATATAAGTGTAACAAATGATCAATCTTCTGCTACCAAAGGGATGGTTAGTAACTTAGAGAACTCAATTATTTTAGGAATTATTTTAGTAGTTCTTGTTTTATTATTCTTTTTAGGATTAAAAAACGCTTTGTTTGTAGGAGTTGCAATCCCACTTTCTATGTTCATGTCATTTATGATATTGGATGCAATGGGAATTACTTTGAACACAATGGTATTGTTCTCTTTAGTTCTCGCATTGGGGATGTTGGTAGATAATGGAATTGTGGTGGTAGAGAACGTTTATCGATTGATGGATGAAGGCTACAGCAGTATAGATGCTGCAAAATATGGAGTGGGGGAAGTTGCCTTGCCTATTATTGCATCTACGGCTACAACTTTAGCAGCCTTTGTTCCTTTGGCACTTTGGCCAGGAATTATGGGTGAGTTTATGAAATATTTACCTTTCACACTTATTATTGTTTTAGGATCTTCCTTATTTATTGCGTTGGTAATAAACCCAGTTTTTGCTGCAGTTTGGATGAGTGTAGAACGAAAAGTGCCAAATAAGAAAAAATTGATGATAGGTGCTACCATAGCAATTGGATTAGGATTATTATTGGCAATAGCAGGAGTTACAGTTCTAAGTAATTTGATGATTTTAGTGGGAGTATTGGTATTTTTGAATTTATTTGTTTTCACACCAGGAACAAAAAGATTTCAAGAAAGTGCTTTACCAAAAATGGAAAACTGGTACGAGAAATTTCTTTCCAAAGCAATGAATATTCCAAGGAAAGTATTGTTAGGAACCATTGGTTTATTAGTTGTTTCTATTGTATTGACAGTTTTGATTCCACCAAAAGTATTGTTCTTTCCAGAAAATGAACCGCTTTATGCCAATGTGTATATTGAAACACCAATTGGAACTGACATTGAAGTAACAAACGAGATTACAAAAGAAGTAGAAGCACTTATTAATTCTACAGTTTACCAAAAATACAAAGAGTGTATTTATTTAGCTGAGGAAGATTCTGCAGGAGTAAGTATAGATGTAAAGAAACCTTTTATTTCTTCTATAATGGCGCAAGTAGGAGAAGGAACTTCTGATCCTGCAAGTGGACAAATGGCTGGAGGAAGTACTCCACACAAAGCAAGAGTAGCTGTACAGTTTGCTGATTTTGAACACAGATTTCATCCAAAAACGGGAAAAATAATTAGTTCTCAAAAAGTATTGGATGAATTGAGAGAAGCTTTGAATGGAAAATTCACAGCAGATGTAAGTATAGTTATTACAAAAAACCAAAATGGACCTCCACAAGATCCACCAATTAATATTGAGGTTTGGGGACCTGGAGATTACGACCAAACTATTGCTAAAGCACAAGCAATATTAAGAAGTTTGTCGGATGAGAATGTGAAGGGAATAGAAAAACTAAGGCTGGATGTAGAAACTGGTAAGCCAGAATTATTGCTGGAAGTAGATAGAAACAAAGCGATTCGTTTTGGATTATCAACTCAGCAAATTGGTTCTACGATAAGAACAGCCATTTTTGGAAGCGATATTTCTACTTTCAAAAAAGAGGACGAAACTTACGACATCAACCTGAGGTTGTCTAAAGACAAGAGAAATAATATTGATGAGATATTGGATCAAAAAATTTCTTTTAGAAACAATAAGGGAAAATTATTAAACATCCCAATTCGTTCGGTAATTAAGAACACAAAAGAGCGTTCTACTTATGGCTCTGTAGTGAGAAAAGACTTAAATCAAGTAGTTACTATTTTTTCTGATGTTACTTCGGAAGCTAATGCAAACGAAGTAGTTGCAATCTTGAAAAAAGACTTAGAGAAATGGGAGAAAAGTGACGAAGGAAAAGTTTTTGCTTCTGATGGATATGAGTTTGCATTTACTGGTGGGCAAGAACAACAAGCAGAAGAAATGAGCTTTTTGGGAGGAGCATTACTTTTTGCTTTATTCTTGATTCTATTTGTAATTGTAATGCAGTTTAATTCTTTTACAGCACCCATTGTTATTCTATCAGCTGTAGTATTGAGTTTAATAGGGGTGTTTTTAGGATTATTTATCGCTAGAAGTGATTTTATTATTATTATGACAATGATTGGAATTATTTCTCTGGCAGGAGTTGTAGTAAATAACGCAATAGTTTTGCTGGATTACACCAATTTAATAAGAGTTCGAAAGAAAGAAGAATTGGGACTTGGCGAAGATGAATGGTTGCCAGATCATTTAGTAGTAGCTTCTATTATTGAAGGAGGAAAAACAAGGTTACGTCCAGTTTTACTTACTGCCATCACTACAGTTCTTGGACTATTGCCTATGGCAATTGGTTTAAATATTGATTTTGTAGGGTTAATGTCCAAATACGATCCAAATATTTATTTTGGAGGTGATAACGCTATGTTTTTTGGGCCAATGAGTGAAACTATTATTTATGGATTAACGTTTGCAACATTCCTTACTTTGGTATTGGTTCCTATTATGTATTATTTATTATACAGAATGAAAAGAGGAATTTATGATAAGTCGGATTGGAAGAACGAAGAAAACTTATTGAAAGAAGAAGAATCTGATTTGTTGGCAGATTAAATAAAGTTTAATGTCTATTCATTTAAAAGCTAGTAACCTATAATGTTACTAGCTTTTTTTATGATATATATCATATTCTAGGAGAATAAACCCTCTTAATATTGTGCCTTAATTAAAAATTAAAAGATGAAAAAAATATTAATAGCCTTCGTTTTATTATCGTTTTCTGGATTGTCTCAGGATACTACCAAGATTTCTGTTATTCCAGCATTAATAAAAATAGATCCTTCAGTTGTTACAATTACAGAATATACAGTCTCAGGAGAAAGAATTAAAAATACATACCAAGAAGAAGGGAAATCAGTTTTAATAATAGACAAAGAACAATTAAAAAACACTCCAGCTGTGAGTGTTGCAGAAATTTTAGTGCAGCATGCAGGAGTTGATATCAGACAAAGAGGAGCAAACGGAGTTCAAGCAGATATTGGCTTAAGAGGAAGTACGTTTGATCAAGTTTTAATATTATTGAACGGAGTAAGAATGAGTGACGCACAAACAGGACACAATTCATTAAATATTCCTGTAGATGTATCTGCCATTGAAAGAATAGAAATAATAAAAGGGGCAGGAGCTAGAGTTTATGGACAAAATTCATTAGCAGGTGTGGTAAACATCATAACTAAGAACCCAAAGAAAACATTTACTTCATTAAAACTAACTGCAGGAGATTTTAATTTGTGGGACTACACAGTAACTACTGGATTAAAGACTGAGAAAACAAGTCACTTACTTTCACTTAACAGAAATACTTCTGATGGGTACAAATACAATACCGACTATTCTATTGCTAACTATTTTTATTCTGGAGAACTGGATGCGAAAGAAGAAACTAAATTTAATATTTACAAACCAAGATTAACTTGGATGGCAGGATTTACTGAAAAGAAATTTGGAGCAAATGGATTTTATTCTTCCCCAGCTTTCAAAGATCAATATGAAGAAACTCAAACAAGTGTGGCTTCCATAAAA
This sequence comes from uncultured Flavobacteriales bacterium, assembly GCA_905182785.1. Taxonomy (GTDB): domain Bacteria; phylum Bacteroidota; class Bacteroidia; order Flavobacteriales_D; family CAJJDF01; genus CAJJDF01. The sequence goes on along the minus strand of CAJJDF010000002.1, from coordinate 1,540 downwards.
CTAAATGGAAACATGGCTAAAAATATTAGTTATTCTTTAAGAGTAAACTGGAGAAGGGCTCAAGATGAATATGTTTTCTTAAGAAAACAGCCTGAAGTTTTTAGAAACCATCACATCAATAACATGGGAGGAATTGCTTTTAATTCTACTTACAAGAATAAATTAGGTGTTACGGGATTTGGATTTGATATTAGTCAAATATGGATACAAAGCAATAATTTAGGGAAGAGAGTAAGAAAAATACAAACAGCATTTTTGGAACATAAGTTTAGTTTACTGAAGAATAAACTTAAAATTACTCCAGGAATTCAAGTTAGTAATTATTCTGATGTAGATGGAGTATTCTTACCAGGTATAGATGCAAATTTCAAATTAAATAAACGTTTCTCATTGTTTGCAACAACAGGTTATACTTACCGTGTACCAACATACACAGATTTATATTATGTGGGAAGAACCAACATTGGTAACCCTGATTTAGATCCAGAAGTAGCTTTGTCTTACGAAGGAGGAATAAGACATTCTTACAAAGGTATAACTGGACAAGTTAGTTATTTTGTAAGAGAAGGAAATAACATTATTGATTGGACAAGAGCAACAGATACTGACCCTTGGCAACCTAATAATTTAATTAAATTAAATACAGCTGGTATTGATTTAGATGTAAACATTGATTTCAAAAAAGCATTCAAAAAAGAGATTCCAGTTTTGAATAGATTGACAATTGGTTATGTAAACCTAAGTCAAACAACTACTGTTGATGATGGTTTGTTGTCAAAATATGCACTTGAAAATTTAAAAAATCAAGTTACAACATCATTATCTCTAACTTATATGAAAGGATTAACTCATACAATACTGTATAGATATAGCGACAGAGTAAACCTAGATGACTATTCTATTGTAGATACTAAGTTGGCTTATAACAATGGAAGTGTGTTAATATTTGGAGAAATCTCTAATCTATTGGATCAAAAATACCAAGAAACTAACCTAGTAATTATGCCAGGAAGATGGTTTAGAATAGGATTGGGGTATACCTTTGGAAATGGACTATAAATTAAAATTTTACTAAAAAGAAAAAGGGACGCTTGTACAAACAAGCCTCCCTTTTTTATTTTTAAAATGAATTAGTTTTTAATTACTTTTTTAGAAGTTGCATTCCCTTGGTTATCTATCATTTGAATGATATATAATCCGTTTTCAAAATTATTTAAATCTAAAGTTGTTGTTCCATTTAATACACCAGTTTTAATCATTTTACCCAAAGAATTAAATAGATTGAAACTTGAAATATCTTCATTTTCTATGGTAATAAGCCCGTTTGTAGGGTTAGGATAAATACTGATTTTTGATTTAGAAATTTCTTCATTAGAAACTAAGTTGTCTAATAACTCATAGATAGTAACTGTACCAGAAACTTCATTACTCGAAACCAATAGGTTTGTGCCAGTGTGACTTTTTTCGCTAGAAACAAATATCAGCCCCTCTGGAGCAATATCAATCATTTCACCTGTTGTTGTATCCATGTTTTGTATAT
>CAJJDF010000001.1 GCA_905182785.1 uncultured Flavobacteriales bacterium | reverse complement strand
CCAAGGTGATATTCCTAATAAGATAAAGGCTAAGTAAGTTAACAGCCCTGCTTTTATCATGTAACCAACTGGATAAGGGAGAAAGGAATGGGAGGCGTTATTTAATTTTGCGGCATAATTGTATTCTGATCCGTTTCCTAGGAAACCCCAAGGCATACCACTGAACATAGAAGAGTTCCATTGTGATTTTTCACCTGTTTTTTCTTGGTAATCTGCGGGCAGTTTTGTCCAAGCAGTAGATGAAATTGCATCATGTGCTTTTACAATTTTCCCATCCAATTGGGGGGCAAAATAAACTAAGTTAAAACCAATAATTAATGCAATTGCAATTAAGTGAACTTTCTTAAAATTCTTAGTTATGTCTTTGAAATTCATAGTTATTTTTTAATAATGCCTAAATTAAATTCGTCTTCTTTTTTTACTTCTACCTTCCAAATGGTTTTTGAAAAACCTAGGTGATAACCAAAAAATTGTGTTAAGGTTGTAAAAACCGATAATACTCCAACTTTAATGGATTTGTTTTTTATACTCGAATCGATAAATATAGCAATTATATAGATTGCAAGTAATACCAATGGAATGATCGCCCATGGACTTATCAGTAATGCAAAAAGTGTATATAATACAAACACGGTTGGAAACAAAAATGTTATTTTAAACGTTTCTGGATATAGTTTTGTAATCAAATACCTCACCTTACCAAAATTAGATATTTGTTTGTAAAAGCTCTTAATAGAGTTTCTTCTTTTGTGATACACGTGTGCATCTGCAATAATTTTTGTTTTATAACCTGCTTTCAAAAAATCTATTCCAAAAATAGTATCTTCTCCTGGGTGAAGTTTTGTGGTAGGAAAACCTCCCATTTTCAAAAAAGCTTCTTTCAATATTATCATATTGAAACTTCTCAAAACATAATTTTTCTCTTTCTTTTTCCTTCCTCTTATTCCTCCTGTTGTAAGGGTAGAAGTCATAGAATAACTGATTGCTTTTTGCATATCATTAAAATCAGGATGAGATTCATCTGGTCCTCCGTATCCTTGTATGTCATCAGTTATTTCGGCATCAACTTTTGATAGGTAATCACTAGGTAATATACAATCACTGTCAGTAAATATTAAATATTTTCCTTTGGTTCTTTCAGCTCCATAGTTTCTACCAATACTTGGACCTTCATTTTCTTTAAAAAAATAAGAAACAGGAAATTTTAGATTATACTCTTTACAAATTTCTTCAGATAGGATAGTTGAACCATCTTCTACAACTACCAATTCAAAATCTTTGAAATCTTGTTTTTCAAGACTATCTAGAAGTTCCTTCATTTCATCAGGTCGATTATATACTGGAACAATTAAAGAAAATTTCATTTACAGTTGTTGATTTGAAACACAAATATAACCAAGAGTTACAATTTTTCTAAATAAAAGATAGTTTTAAAAGATAGTTTTATAGATTTTTAACTAATCTTACCCAACACATATAAAATCATTTCATCCACAGTTTTTTTGTAATCTTCACTGTATTGTTTCAGGTGGCGATTTGCTATAATGGCACAAATGGTAGCAGTTTTATGTCCCATCATACCACCAAGAGAATATAGCGCAGAAGTTTCCATTTCAAAATTCATGATTTTTAGCTCATTAAAATTGAATTGAGTCATTTGCTCATTCAAGTTTTCTTGCTTAGTTTTTACTCTCAAGACTCTTCCTTGAGGTCCGTAAAAACCATTTCCTGTTACAGTAATTCCTGTCCTTGCTTTTTCGGATAGTAATTGGATAAGAGTTTCGTCTCCTTTGGCTATGTAAGGTTTTACAGTTGCTATACTCCAGTTCACTTGAGAAAAGAAAGCTTTCTCAATCTCCAATTCGTCTGATTCTGACAAGGTATTGTAAAAACCCGCCAAGCCATCAAATCCCAATCCGTATTCCGAAACGACATAAGAATCTACAGGTATATCGGGTTGCAAAGCCCCCGAAGTTCCAATTCGTATGATGGTTAAAGAAATAGGGTTAGGTTTTATTTTTCTTGTTTTGAGGTCAATGTTTACCAAAGCATCCAGTTCATTCAAAACAATGTCAATGTTATCGGCACCAATCCCTGTCGATAATGCAGAGATTCTTTTTCCTTTGTAAATTCCTGTGTGAGTTACAAACTCACGGTTTTCTACCACGTGCTCAATTTCAGAAAAATGCTGAGAGATTTGCTTCACTCTTCCTTGGTCGCCTACAATTAAAACAGTATCGGCAATTTGGTGTGGTAATAAATGCAAATGGAATATACTTCCATCTTCATTTACAACCAATTCTGATTCCTCTAACGCTAATTTCGACTCATTTAGATTCCCTTTCATTTGAGTTAACTTTCATTTGTAATTAAAACACTAAGTATTATTTGTCTAACGAACCAAAAACTTTTTTAAGAATGTCCGTTACTCTTGCAACAGGGTCAGTTCTAATTTTGTTTTCTTCAGAAGCCATCAATACAAATAAACCGTCTATTGCTTTTGTAGTTACATATTGATCCAAGTTTTCGTTCACTTTTTCTTTGCCAGTAAAAACGGTAGAAAGATTGTATTTACTTACCAATGGACTCCAGTATTTAGTTAATTCTACTTTTTCCATGGAATTTTTGGCAATTGGCGAAAAAGCAGCAACTAACTCTGCAGTTGTTTTCTCTCTCAAGAAATTAGTTGCAGCTCCGTTTCCTCCTTTTAGTATTGCAAATCCATCTGCAATACTCATGTTTTTAATTGCATTCAAAAAAATGGGTGCAGCAGTAGCACTCGCATCTTCTGCAGCTCTATTCAGTGTCGTTTCAAATTTTTCAATTTGTCCTTGAAACAATCCTTTATCAGTTAAATAATCCTTTACAGCAATTGCATCTTGAGGAAAAGGTAACTTTATTAAGTCATTGCCATTAAATCCATTCAATTTGGAAGCCAAAGAAGAAGAGTTGTTTATCGCAACACTCAAAGCTTCTTTCAGTCCAGAAATTACTTCGGTATTGGTTAAAGATGTTTCACCACCACCTGTAGGAGGTAATAATATTTCTCCGGCAACTTGTTTCGCAATATCGCAAGAAAGGAATGTAACTAGGGCTATACTGATTAAGATTATTTTTTTCATGATTTTTATAAATAGGTTCGTTCTTGTAATTTCAAATATAGTGCCAATTTACTAAATATGTTTGGTAAAACTTAGTTCAATAGTTTTCTCTTTTTAATATTTTTTAAGTTTGCTCACGAAAACAGTCAAAAAGGCATTAAAAAAGCACATAAACTGACAAAAAGACCTATTTTACAGAGTGTTATAGATATGGTTCTTAATTTGCAATAGAATAATTGAATTCAAAAAAAGAAAAAATGAATCCAGAAAAATTTACAACAAAAACACAAGAAGCTTTACAAGAAGCAAATAATATAGCCGAAAGCAAAGGGCAACAACTGATAGAGAATGGGCATTTATTGAAAGGAATTTTCAATGTAGATACCACTATTCTTCCTTTTATGATGAAAGAAGAAAGGATTGAAGCGAATAGGATGATGACAGAAATTGATGCAATTATAGAGAGTTATCCAAAAGTAACCGGAGGAACAATACAATTGTCATCTGCTACTGGGAAAGTATTATCTGTAGCTCAAAACCATGCAAACAAAATGGAAGATGAGTTTGTAGCTCTTGATCATTTACTTTTTGCCTTGAGCGAAGCAAAAGATAGAGTTTCTGATACAATGAAGAAACATAATTTAACAACAAAACAATTAAAGATACACAGTATGAACTTAAGAAATGGAGATAAAGTAACTTCCCAATCTCAGGAAGATACTTACCAATCTCTCGAAAAATATGCCAATAACTTAAATGAAATGGCAAAAAACGGGAAACTAGATCCAGTAATTGGAAGAGACGAAGAAATAAGAAGAGTATTACAGATACTAACAAGAAGAACTAAGAACAATCCAATATTAATTGGAGAGCCAGGAGTTGGAAAAACCGCTATTGCAGAAGGAATCGCTCATAGAATTATCAGTAATGATGTTCCTGAGAATTTACAATCTAAGCAGATTTTTTCTTTGGATATGGGAGCCTTAATTGCAGGAGCAAAATACAAAGGTGAGTTTGAAGAAAGATTAAAGTCTGTGGTAAAAGAAGTAACCAAAAGTGAGGGAGAAATAATCTTGTTTATTGATGAAATTCACACTTTGGTTGGTGCTGGAGGTGGACAAGGAGCAATGGATGCTGCTAATATTTTGAAGCCAGCTTTGGCAAGAGGAGAGCTACGTTCTATAGGAGCTACCACTTTGGACGAATACCAAAAGTATTTTGAAAAAGACAAAGCATTGGAAAGAAGGTTCCAAAAAGTAATGGTGAATGAACCAACAACCGAAGATGCAATTTCTATCCTGAGAGGAATAAAAGAGAAGTACGAAAATCACCACAAAGTAATGATATTAGATTCTGCAATTATTGCTGCAGTAGAATTATCACAAAGGTATATTTCGGATAGATTCTTGCCAGACAAAGCCATTGATTTAATTGATGAAGCTAGTTCTAAATTAAGAATGGAAATAAACTCAAAGCCCGAAGAACTGGATGAGGTGGATAGAAAGATAATGCAGTTGGAGATTGAACGAGAAGCAATTAAGCGTGAAAAGGACAAAAAGAAGTTGGATCAACTAAGTGAAGATATTGCCAATTTGAAAGAGAAATCTCAAGAATTGAGAGTGCAATGGCAAAGTGAAAAAGATGCGATTGAGAAAATTCAGAACGCAAAAGAGGAGATTGAAAACCTGAAATTTGAGGCAGACAGAGCAGAAAGAGAAGGAGACTTTGAAAAAGTAGCAGAGATAAGATACGGTAAAATAGTTCAGCTCCAGAAAGAAATGGAGGAGGGGAAAATGAAACTGAATGCTATTGAAAGCAAAGTGATAAAAGAAGAAGTGGATGTGGAAGACATTGCGGATGTGGTGAGTAAATGGACGGGGATTCCTGTAAATAAGATGATGGCGAGTGAACGAGAAAAATTACTGCTATTAGAATCTGTCTTGGAGAAAAGAGTAGTGGGGCAAGAAGATGCAGTGGAAGCAGTATCGGATGCAATACGAAGAAGTAGAGCAGGAGTGCAAGACGATAAAAAACCAATTGGTTCTTTCATTTTCTTGGGAACAACTGGAGTTGGAAAAACGGAATTAGCAAAAACATTGAGTGAGTATTTATTCAATGACGAAAACTCTATGACACGAATAGATATGAGTGAATACCAAGAGAAGCATGCCGTTTCGCGATTGGTTGGAGCTCCTCCAGGATATGTAGGTTACGAAGAAGGAGGACAATTGACCGAAGCTGTAAGAAGAAAACCCTATTCAGTAATCTTATTGGATGAAATAGAAAAAGCGCACCCAGATGTGTTCAATATCTTACTGCAAGTATTGGATGATGGACGATTGACTGATAACAAAGGAAGGGTAGTGGATTTTAAAAATACCATTATTATCATGACTTCTAACATTGGTTCTCATATAATTCAAGATAACTTTGAAGGAATTGAGGAAGGAAACAAAGACGAGATTGAAAGTAAAACGAAACTAGAAGTATTTGATTTATTGAAAAAATCGGTTAGGCCAGAGTTCTTGAACAGAATAGACGAAACGATTATGTTCCACCCTTTGACTAGAGCTAATGTAACTCAAATCACTAAGATTCAACTGGAGTTATTGGCAAAAAGATTGCTTAAAAATGGCTTGCAAATTTCTGCAACATCAGAAGCTATTGAATGGCTTGCTCAATTAGGATATGATCCGCAGTTTGGAGCAAGACCAATAAAGCGTGTTATCCAGAAAAAAGTGATGAACGAGTTGTCGAAAGAGATTCTTGCAGGAACTATAGACTCCGAACAACCTATCGTGATTGATAGTTTTGAGAATGAGATTGTTTTTAGAAAGGGGTAAACAAAACTCTCTAATTGAAATGAAAAGATTTTCTTACAAATGTAAGGAAGCCTTTTTTATTTCAATTTTACCTTCTGAAGTTACTATTAATTGAGAAATAGTGGTATCTTCTGAATCTAAGTTATAATCGTGATAATGAGACTTAATATCAAATAGGGTTAACTTATTTTGCTCATTTACTTCGTATAATTTTTTAGATTTTACAAAATACCCTTCATCCATCAAATCCTTCTTTTGAGTTTTGTAAATAAGACTTTCTTCCAGTAAAATAGCTTTATTGAATACGCATATATTTCTATAAATATGATTTCTCTTTTTGTATTCTTTTATTCGGTAGTGTATAGAATCATTTAAGATTTCATGATTTAGAAACTTTTTTTCATCTACAAGGGTGTCCTTGTTTTTGTTAATGGGTGTATTATTACTACAAGAAATAAGAATACAAGTAAAGAGTAAAGCAAAGAAATAGTTCATCTTAAATAATAATTTTAGTAAATATAATCGATTGACTTACTATTGTCAATTATATTTTAATGCTGCTAAAACTGTACATTTTTAACTTTGAAAAGATTTTTCGAAAGGAGTTCGGTTTATGATTGAGTTTCCTAGAGTCAGTTCATCTGCATAAATAAGTTCGTCACCTACAGCAACACCTCTAGATAAAATTGAAGTTGTAATTTCTAACTTTTCTATTTTCTTGTAAATATAAAAATTAGTGGTATCTCCTTCCATTGTTGGGCTAAGAGCAAAAATCAATTCATTTATTTTGTTTGAATTTATCTTTTGTACCAATTCTTCAATTTTAATATCATTGGGCCCAATTCCATCCATAGGAGAAATAAGTCCGCCTAAAACATGATACACACCTTTGAATTGGAGTGTGTTTTCAATTGCCATTACATCCCTGACATCCTCCACTACACAAATCAATGATTTGTCACGGTTAGGATTAGAACAAATAGCACAAATAGTTGAATCTGAAATATTTTGGCAAACAGTACAATACTGAATGTCGTCCTTAAGTTTCATGATCGCTTTTGATAAATCCTCAATATCTCCGGGGTCTTGTTTTAATAAATGCAAGACAAAACGAAGCGCACTTCTCTTTCCAATACTAGGTAAAGAAGAAAACTCTTCTACCGCTTGTTCTACTATTTTTGAAGGTATATTCATAAGTCTGTAAAGATAAAAATATTCCTTGTAATTAATTTGTTTGGATAATATTCTTCTGATTTAACTTCATTTACTTTTTGTTTCCCTATTTTTGAAACTAAGATTTAAACGCGCATAAATCTTTCATGAATTTTAAAACAATAAACAATGAAAAAAATAGGCTTTCTTTTTACAGTTGTGCTTTTCGCAGCTTGTACTTTAGGTGAAAAAACTGCTCAAAACAATATGCAAATTATGGAAACTAACAACCAAGAATTAAAGTCTGCAGTAGGGAAAGTTTTTGGGTTTTATAACGTAGAGAATTTATTTGATACGATAGACGACCAATACACTATTGACGAACAATTTTTACCCAATTCGGAAAAGAAATGGAATACGTCTAAATATTTTGATAAGCTAAATAAACTAGCAAAAGTAATTACTGCATTGGACAAAGATTTACCTGTTTTTATGGGATTTGC